>NZ_JAGYGS010000034.1:0-33457 GCF_018991185.1 Lactiplantibacillus sp. 7.2.4 | reverse complement strand
ATGATAGCTTTCATTATTTGTGCTTTTTAGTCGGATAACAGGTCAACAGACGAGTGATTTTCAAAGGGAGAATAATGACTCGCGTGTAATAATAACGATGTAGATAGCTGACAGATGATTTATTAATATGACGGCATTATGCAGATTTGTGAGGCATTAGTTTTTGAGGGGGTCAAGATTGAAAAAAGTCTATTTACGATATCAAAACCAAATTAATGGTTTTATAGATGTCAATAAATTTATGTTGATATTTGACACTGTCTTATTGTTTGTCGTGAAGGGCGGTATTGATTGCTTTAACAAGCGACCATATGATTGGGTTAACTATTTAGCACAATTGATCCACTACTCCATAGGTACATTTGGCTTTTTTGGCATTATTCTAGTGATTGAATGTGTCCGGAGTAGGTCCAAATAACGGGGATGTAAACGAAATGTGCTTAAACAGCAGGTGATAACCAGAAACTTCCTTGGCGATTTGCGTACTCACAAAAAGGAGGGGGCTTAAGGCGAGGATGTTTGCCTTGCTTGCAGTTCAGAAACTGGTCAGCTCTATGTTCAAGGCAAGATTGATGTTGAACCAATTTTGGGTAAGTTGAATGTTTCTTTGCGGTTTAATCGTTTCTGGGTGCGTGGCTTCGAGCGAGCCATCGGAGAAGTCGAAATCGTCATAGCATTCAACATCATGAAACTGGTCGTACGGGGGCCAGCTAAAAATACAGACGTCAGCAAATAGGACGAGCAACCAAAATTTGGTTGCTCGTCCTATTTGCTTGTGTAGCCGCTGACTTATGACACAGCGTTTTGCCAAATAGTGGTTACAAGCATCGACTTGATGGACAAAGATGGAAAACTAAATCATCGTGGCAGGTGCGGTTGCGTCTGTTGTTGACACGTCTCAACCTGATTAGCCCAATACGTGATAATAGGCAGGAACTAATAAGTCGTCAATTAGAAATTTTAGCGTTGCATCCGTGATTGGTTCGTTGGTAAAAGCCCGATAACGAAGCCAATCGAAAGGCAATAATTTTAATTCAATTGGAAGTGTCCCCGCTTTTAGCTCACCGCGCTTTTGGGCCCGCTGACAGACACGATCGATGGCGTGCGCGTCGATGGCCTTAACGGATTCAAGTAGCGCCTGAACTTCAGGATTGCTTGGCTGGTCAACGTGTTGAAACCAAGTGATGACTGCCGCCTGATTGAATGTGTCGATGCTAACGATGTATCGCTTAAGAACTTGTGATAAGTCTTCGGTAAGTGTTGTTCCAGTTAATTCGAGTTCATCCAATCGACCATGATTTTCAGTAACGATTTGATCTTGAATGGCAGCGATAGCTAACTCCAGTGGTGAACGCCAGCGTCGATAGAGTACAGGTTTACTAGTACCCGCACGTTCAGCGATAGTAGCAAAACTAAGTTGTTCGATGCCATCTTTGCTTAAAATTTCGCGCGTAGCTTGAAAAATAGCTTTTTCCAATTCGGCCCCGCGACGACGCGTTTCTGTCATAAACTTACTCCTTTCGTCAATAAGAAACTAAAAGTTTCTTATTGACTTTTTCTTTATACAGCGTATTATACCAGTTATGCAAATAAGATACTTCAAGTTTCTTAAATAGGAGGAAATATGAAAAATAAAATTTCGAAGTCAACAATGACGATCGCATGGGTCGTCGTGTTCGGTGCAATGGCACCATTATTGGATTCGACGATGATCAACATCGCAATCAATGATTTAGTGAACAGTTTTGATACTAATGTGACCACTGTGCAGTGGGCGGTTACTGGCTACTTATTGGCAACCGGAGTCGCGGTACCATTTTCTAGCTGGCTGTTAGATAAATTTGATGGGAAGGCCGTTTTTATGGCTGGTGAGGTCTTATTTGGCCTGGGATCGATTTTTGCCGCGATGGCGCCAAGTATTCAATTGTTAATTCTGGCGCGTCTCATACAAGGCTTTGCCGGCGGACTGATTATGCCGTTATTGACAACGTTACTTGTGCAGACAGCAGGTGCAGCGGTTATGGGCCAAATGATGGCAACAGTTGGCTTACCGATGATTCTTGGACCACTGGTTGGGCCAGTCATTGGTGGCATTATCATTAAAGTGACTTCGTGGCATTGGATTTTTTGGATTAATGTTCCAATTGTCATCCTTTCGTTGGTCTTAATCGTCTGGAAAATGCCGCACTACCCAGCTCAAAATCGTCAAGCAAAAATGGACTTCATCGGTATTCTATTGTTGATCGTCGCGTCTAGTGCAATCATCTATAGTTTGGTGAATATTGCGCACACGACTAGCTTCGACAACCAAACGAGCCTTGAAATGCTTGCACTTGGGATAGCTGCTTTGATTGGCTATGTTGGTTGGGCGGCCTGGAAAAAGGGACGAGCGGTTGTTCCGCTGCAACTGTTTGCTTTTAAGTCATTTATTGGCTCTGGGCTAGGATTATTTGTTGCCGGCACTGTTTTGAATGGTGCGATGTTACTCTTGCCACTTTATTTTCAAAATGTGCGTGGTATGAGTGTGGTGATGGCTGCTTTGGCACTGGTTCCCCAGGGGTTAGGGATGTTAGTATCTCGGACGCTGACCGGTAAGTTGACTGATCAAATTGGGGCGAAGTACGTGGTGTTAGTTAGTGTCATTATTACTTGTATTGGGACATTGCCGTTTTATTGGTTTGGACAACATACCGCTTACTGGATCATGGGAGTCGTGTTGTTTATTCGTGGCATTGGCGCTGGTGGAATTTTGATGCCGTTAATGGCGGATGCGTACACGGGCATGCAGCCAAAGCAAGTACCCGCAGCGACGATTGGGACTCGTATTATCCAGAATATCGGTAGCGCGTTTGGCTCGGCCTTGATTACAACGATCGTAACGCAGTATTTAACGCATCAAGTCGCTATATTCAAGCAGCACCTGAATTCCGGTGCCTACCACGTGAATGCGACTCACCTACAAGCATTTACGGCGACCCATTTAGCGGCGATTCGGTTGGCTGGCTATCAACAGGGATTCCTCGTGATTGCTGTCGCAGCGCTAGTCATTATTTTACCGACGCTACTGTTAACGAACAAACTAAGGACAGAAAAATAGCCGGCCACTCACAAATTTAAAATTCACACTTGACTTATAGCTGACTCTAACGACTATATTAGTCTCGTTGGCAGATGTTTTAATATAATTCATCGAAAGGGAGACGAAATTTATGAAAACAATTCAAATTGGCGCGAGTCAGCTCAAAGCGTCCGCAGTTGCGTTAGGAATCATGCGGATGGTGCGGTTGGACCCCAGTGCAGCGGCAAATGTCTTGGCGCAAGTTCACGACCGGGGTATTAACTATATTGATTCCGCGGATATTTATGGTAATGGTGATTCGGAGCGAATCTTCTGACAGGCGTTAAAGCAATCAGGTTTGAAGCGAGAAGACTTCTTCATTCAATCCAAGGGTGGCATCGTCCTGGACCCGAAGAAGAGCGCCGGCGAATTAGTCTTTGGGCAACGGTATGATTTTTCAAAACAACATTTGATTGCGACGGTCGATAAAATCTTGCAACGGATGCAACTGGACTACCTCGATGCATTTCTATTGCACCGGCCAGACCCATTGATGGATCCCGCTGAAGTAGCCGCAGCGTTTGATGAATTGCAAGCTTCCGGTAAAGTACGTCACTTTGGGGTTTCCAACTTTAATCCCATGCAAGTCGAGATGTTACAGGCTGCGGTGAGTCAGAAGTTAATGATTAACCAACTACAATTTGGCGTGATGCACACGGGTCCCATTCAGTTTGGCCTGCACACCAACATGCAAGATGCGGCTAGCCTCAATCATGATGGGGAAATCATTGAATATTCGCGGCTGCATCACATGACGATTCAAGCTTGGTCGCCATATCAATACGGGATGTTTGCGGGGACCTTCATCGACAATCCGAAGTTTCCAGAACTGAACAAGAAATTACAAGCGTTAGCCGACCAATACGGTGTGACCAAGAATGCGATTGCGACGGCCTGGATCTTACGTCATCCAGCTAATATGCAAGTCATTTTAGGGTCAATGAATCCGCAACACCTTGATGAGAGTATCGCGGGAGCTGACGTCACATTGACACGCCAAGAATGGTACGACGTTTACTTTGCAGCGGGCAACGATTTGCCTTAATCATGATGTGAAACTGAAATAAAATCCCCATGTGGATAACTGGTTACTTTAGCAGTTATCCACATGGGGATTTTTGAATATCATTTTTATGGTCAATTGCATTGACAGCGGGAGTCGCGCTCAACTGGGGCCTATGTTTTACTACGACAAGCCTCAGCTGAATGATATTTAGCAATTCAAACTGAGTGTCGGTGAAAAGTTGAGTGCCGGCGCTTAATATGGCGTTCGTGCAGAGACAATGACGGTGCCTAATCTGGTGTTCGTGTAAAGCTGAGTGCCGGCGCTTGATCCGACGTTCGTGTAAAGTGGCGTGTTTACATCTAATCTAGTGGTTGCGTAAAATTGAGGACTCGCATCAAAGTTGATGTTTGTGCAATACATACGGCAGAGCGCCTAAGCCAGTGCTAGTCCAAAACAGGGTGCCGGCGTCTAATCTATCGCTGGTGCAATGGCTTAGTGTGGTGCCTTCACGATGCCCAAGTCAATCATGGATTGGGCAGTCGCGATAATAGATTCCGCAGCGGGGCGCGGATGCCAGTCTAGTAACGTTTGGGCTTTATGATTGCTGGTGCCCGCATATGTTCCCACTAGTGAAGCGACTATCCGTAAATCAGGACGAGCTTTAGCGGCAAGTTTAACGACGGCATTAGGGATCGTCTTGGTTGGCAGCTGACTAGCAAAGGCTGGCAGCGACTCACGTAAGATATTGGCGACATCTAACATCGATAGCGTTTCACCCGTCGTCGCGAGGAATCGCTCGCCGTTTGCCTGTGGTGCGGTCATCGCTAGCAAGTGTAGACTGGCGACATCTCGAACGTCGACGTAACCGGAATCAACGTTCGGCACGGCTTTCACTTGGCCTTCTAAGAATTGTTGAATCTGAATGTTAGAGTGCGAATATTTTGCGGACAGGACGGGACCCATGACGGCCACGGGGTTGACCGTCGTTAATTCCAAGCCACGCCCGTCATGCTGAATAAAGTCCCAAGCCGCTAATTCCGCCCGCGTTTTCGATTCTTGATAGGGGTGAATCTCTTTCCAGTCCAAGTTGGACCAGTCTTCTTCAGTGTACGGGGTCGTCCGATGCTTGTGACCGGCAAAAATGGCGCCGTATGCAGAGGTTAAGACGACTCGTTTGACACCGGCATCACGACTTGCGGCCAGCACCCGGCGCACGCCATCCACGGCTGGACGAATCATTTCAGCTTTGTTTTTGAAATTAAGTTTCGGTGTTGGTGAAGCGACGTCGATCGTGTAAGTGGCACCTGCCATGACTTCTGGCCAGTGGTCGTCGCTAGCGAGGTCCGCCACGACGATTTCAAGCGATGAGAAGTCGGTGATTCCACCGTTACGCAGCATTTCCTTGATGACTGGCGCCTTGTCCAGGGCGCGGACCGTGGTGCGAACGGCATAACCTTGTTGTAATAATTGACGAATAATGTGAATCGCGATAAAACCACTACCACCGGTGACGACGACTAATTGTTTTTGCATGAGAATGCCTCCAAATTTGTTTTTAACTGTTACACTTGTAACGTCTGTGCCAGTATCTTACAATGGACCCATATCGAATACAAGGTAATCACGGGCATCTGTGACAGAATGGAGGAATTGTTATGGCAGCGACCAATCACGCGCAAGCAATTAAAAAGGACTCACAAACGTATCTCACCACCGCTTTACTGCAATTGTTGCGAACTCACGATTTAGACACGATTACGGTGACGCAAGTTGTCAAACGTGCGGGTGTCAGTCGAATGGCTTTTTACCGCAACTTTTCAACACTTGCGGAGCTTTTGACAGCCTATTTCGCACCAGCGATTGCGGCTCGGTTTCAGGACGTCTTACAACACGTTCCCGCTGAACAGAAGCTGGTTGCGATGGGCCAATTTTTCAGTGATTTTGCACCAACGCTGCAGTTAGCGGCACAACGGGGCTTTGAAAGCATCATTCAACAATTATTTGATGACAACATGACCACTTTTTACCAAACGACGATGGCGGAGGCTGGCTTAACGGCCGTTCAATTGAAGTATTGGACTAAATTCATGAGTGCCGGCGTTTATGCGATTTGGCGAGAATGGCTACTGAATGGTCAAACGGAATCACTGACCACGATTCATGACTTGTTGGCAACGTTGCAGAACAGCACGATGGAGGCGTTGGTTAAGGCTGCTAAGGAGGCGTAGTACTTTGGACTGCGGATGAATGCGGTACGAAAAAACTGATTTTAAGCTGGCATTCTGATTTTGGCAGGACACAAATAATCACCTTGAGTCATTGATACACAACCGATCAAGGTGATTATAGTTAGTACGAGTTATAACAGGGACGGCCGCTGTTCACGTTAGCCGTGGCAAAGGGCCTGATTGGCTGTTAACAATGAGTGCCCGAACATTGACAGTGGTAACGCAATCTGGCCGATTGATGACCGTAAACCGTGCTGGTCAACTAGCCGTAGTAAAACCGGCTGACCAGAGCTGATTGCAGTAAATCTGCTAGTTGAAAGCTTAAGCGTCTTGAGCCGTAGCCGCAATATCAACTTCACGAATGTTGACATTTTGAGGCATGTCATACATGAACTTGACCGTTTCGGCGACGTGTTTGGGATTCAACGTCAAGCCACCCATGGATTTTTTCCAGGCTTCGTAATCTGATAATGCCGATTGGCTCGTGACGTGGGTCAGTAGTTCAGTTTCGGCAGCACCCGGTGCGACTAACATGACCCGCACGTTCTTGGGAGCATTTTCTTCACGCAAGGTTTCGGATAGGCCATGAACGCCGAACTTAGACGCAACGTAAGCGGCGTGGTTGACGAACGTCTTCTTACCAGCAAGGGATGACATGTTTAAAATCGTGCCGTGTTCCCGTTCGCGCATGTCATTCAGCACAATTTTAGTGCCGTTTAAAACGCCCATCACGTTGGTGTTCAGCATTGTTTGCCATTCTTGTGGGTCTTGATTCTGAACGTTACCAAGTAACATCAGCCCCGCATTGTTTACAAGTAAATCTGTCTTGCCGTATTTGGCTTCGGCACGCCGAATTGCAGCTTCAAACTGGTCATAATTAGTGACGTCGACCGTATCGATTAAGGTATTTTCAAAGTTGGCCGCCAAAGTAGCGAGCTTTTCACGCCGCCGACCTAACAGCAACATGGGGTAACCGTCCGCCGCAAATTGTTTCGCGATTTCGGCCCCAAAGCCTGAACTGGCACCAGTGATAACGACTAATGGTTTCATGAGTTGTAGCCTCCGTAATTTTGATTTTGTCTGTCTTTCAAATTTCAACGTTTTCAAGTATACTTGTCAGGATTAAGCCCCACAAGTACGCACTTTTAGGTAACTACCAATTTGTCAGATAGGAGTCTCAAAAATGGTCACTGAACCAGAAAACAAGCAGCCGCGCTACCGCAATGAGTTTGATGCGACGATGCAGATGATCCGCGGTAAGTGGAAGATCATGATTTTGTTTGAATTAGCAGAGACACACGTTAGTCGCTTTGCGGACTTGCAACACCACATTCAAGCGGTATCGCACAAAACGCTGGCTAGTCAGCTGAAGGAACTAGAGCGCGACGAGTTGATTAAACGCCATGATTTCGAAACGGCACAACCGCACGTCGAATATGAGCTGACGGATAAGGGCACCAGCCTGATTCCCATCTTGGACGCCATCTGTACCTGGGGCGACCAGCATGTCGATCCAGCACTGATTGAACGGTCCTTGTGTGATGAGTAGGGCGATGTTGATAAACGCAAGCAGTGTAGCTTCACCACAGCCACTAAAATACCGGTATTAGCAGTTGTTTTGCTAGTACCGGTATTTTTGGGCTTTCGTTACGTGTTGTGCTAGTTATTCTTTAGCCTTAAAGATGGTTAAATCATGACAAGTTGGCGTCTTGTTCGTCTGCCGATGCGCGCCTTTGTCCGACCTCCGGGGCTGGCGGACAACGCTGGAACAGGGCGGACATCGATTTGAACTCACGCAGAAACCCACTGCGCAATTTCAAATACGAGTCTTCTTCTAGCCCGGGAAACCCGCCCGGACAAGAAGAACTTCGCCCTTGAGCATTGTCCGCCAGCCCCTACAGTCGGGAACCCGCTCGAATGGCAGATGAACGGCCACCTATCTGGGTACAATTGACCACTGAATATTAAGTGACTGGTCCTTCAGGCGAACTTTTAATTTGAGTCAATAATGCTTAATCACTGAAAAAATCAGTTGAATTTCATTCGCAAGATTCAACGGACATTAGTCTTGAATTTAGTCGATAAGATTGCCTTCATTTATAACTTGAGACTTTGCTATCTCCAATGACTAGGGAAAGTTCTGAGAAATTCAGTGAAACTGCTGATTCGAAAAGCTAAAATATGGATTAGGAAACTTAGCTATCATTAGAAACTAGTCTGACAGTTGAATGTCAAAATGACCTTGGACTATGAATTAACGACTAATCTAACAAAAAGTTGAGTCCGCACATGTCTGCCTTTCGAACACCATCCCGGCTGGAAGGTATTCTGGGCAAGGCCCAGTGGTGAAATTTCACTTGGCAAGTGTTTTTGGCTTGGTTAGTGAAAGACCAGTATTTAAGACGTGGGTTGTCGGCTTAAATCTGTGTCCACCACGTTCCGGCCATTGCCCAGAATGCCTGGAAGCCGGCCTAGGACGTCGCCACAACAGCAAGTTTACGCTAAGTCGCACTTTTTCCAGCGGGTCTCAGCTGGTAGCACTTGAACTTAGAAATTGTCATGATTTAACCATGAATCATGACAAATTAACTAGCACAATGCGTAACTTTCGTTAAATGTGAATTTGATGAGGATGGCATCGAACCATCCAACTAATCGGTGTCCTGTATTAACTAATGAATCAGGTTAACTAATTGGATCGATTGTGACCATCACGGTATCGCCAATTTCCTTGTGCAGGGTCTGACGAATATCTTTGCGCATGCCGAGGATGTAGCAGATGCTGCCGTCGGGATTCTTTACGCCCATGTTGACGATTGACCCGTCGTAAGGCACGCCATCAAAGGTCGCATGGACTTTCAACCGGCCCTTGCCAAAGACGGCACGGAGATCAAATGGGCACGCCACGTAGGCACCACCCTTACCAATCGTGGCGGCTTGGATTTGGGCTTCAAAACGATAATCTGGCATGAAATGGACATTCCTTTAGTCGATTGAGATAAACAATAACTACCAATACAATTAGAATTCCTTTTTATTATAGAAGAGAACGGGTCCAGAATAAAGCGTCGCCACTAATGATTATTAAGCGATTAAATGAATAAACGCAATATAAACCCTGTATATGATTAATATCGAAAAATAATTGTCAAAAAATACAATTATTGTACTAAATTAGCTTGCGGTTAGGAGAATATAAACCTTATAATAAAGTTGCTTTTAGTAAATAAAAAAAGGGTGTTTATATGAATTTCAAATCTCAGAACCCGATTGATGTCAGTCAATCGCAACGTTTTAAGCTTTACAAGTCAGGCAAACTTTGGCTTGTTGCTGGCTTAACCTTCTTCTCATTTTTGGGTGGGTCCGTAGTTAGCAGCACCAATGTCCATGCCGACGCAACGCCAGTAGCTAATGCCAAGACGACTAGTGACAGCTCTAGCGCAGCAACTAGCACGGCTTCAAGTGCCGCAACGAGTGCTGCTGCTAGCGATGCCACGACTAAGGCGACGAATGCGTCATCAACAACAACGACGCAAGCCACTAGTGCTGCAACAACCAAGACCACTGATCAAGCTTCAGCAGCTTCTTCCAGTGCCGCTACCAGTTCAGCAACTAGCACGGCCGCTTCGTCTGAATCATCAGTGAAGACTGCCACTAGTGCTTCTTCAACGGCCACGAGTCAAGCAACGAGCCAAGCAACCAGCACGGCTACAACCAAGGCTTCAAGTGCCGCAACTAGTCAAGCAACGAGCACCGCTGCAACCAAGGCTTCAAGTACCGCAACTAGCCAAGCTACTAGTGTTGCCAGCAGCACTGCAACTAGTGTTGCTTCAAGTACGGCAGCTGTTAAAGCTGTTGCAGCATCCAGCACGGTAAGTAGCGCCGCAACCACGACTAAGAAGACGACTGCAAAAGTTGCTGCCGTTGCTTATTCTGCTGCAACCACATCGACCGACATTTGGACGATCGGGGATACAACGCGTCCACGGGTTGACGTTGTCGATGTTGCCTCATATCAGAGTGAAATGACGCAATCTGATTACAATAAGTTAAAAGCAGCTGGCGTTAAGACGGTCATCGTCAAGTCCACTCAAGGAGACAGTTACACCAATCCAGCTGCATTGAACCAAGCTAAAATGGCGAACAAAGCTGGTTTGAACGTTGACTTCTATCACTATGCGACCTTCAATACGTCGACTGAAGCTAAGTCAGAAGCAACCAACATGGCTAGTTTCTTAGTTAAGAACAACGTTTCAACCAAAGTGCTATTATTCGCTGATATGGAAGATAGCTCAACGTACACGGTCAATGCCGAAGCAAACTTGAATGCGTTCTGGTCAACGTTAAATTCATATGGTTACACGAACCATGGTGTTTATACTTCAAACACGTACTTATATCGGGATGCCGTTATTAGAACTGTTGGAACTTCACGCGTTTGGCGGGCACAATATCCATACACGCCTTCTGCCAACAATTTGTGGAACACTGGTGATGGGGCATGGCAGTTCTCTGACACTGCATTATTACCATCTGGTTCTGACTACACCGGTTACATTGATGTCAGCATCGACTACAATGGTTTAACTGAAGACAGTGCCGGCACGAACACGTTTGTCACGACGACGGCCAGCGACGATACGGTCACTAGCAACACGTCGACGGATACGAGTTCCACGACGACGAACAACAATACGAGCTCGTCAACTAGCAGCAATACCAGCACCAGCACATCAACCAGCAAAACGACGGTTAAGAAGGCTTCTGGTTGGTATACCTTTACTAAGAACACGGCCATCAAGAGTGCCGCTAGTGATTCTGCCAAGACGGTCGGCACTTACAGCAAGGGCAACCGGGTTTATTACAATGCCAAGGTAACGACGAATGGCGAAACTTGGCTCCGGTACTTAAGCTATAGTGGTGCTGAACACTAGGTCAAGATCAGTAGTGCAGCCAAGACTACGAAGCCAAGCACGAGCTCAAGTTCAAGCAAGACGGTCACTAAAGCCGAAACTGGCACGTACAAGTTTACTAAGACCACGGCCATCAAAGGTTCAGCTAATGATTCAGCCAAGACCTTAGGCAACTACTACAAAGGTGACACCGTTTATTACAACGCCAAAGTGACTAAGAATGGCGAAACTTGGCTCCGTTACTTGAGCTACAGTGGTGCCCAACACTACGTCAAGATTAGTTCTGCTGCCAAGGCAACCACGACTAACAAGACGACGAGTTCAAGCTCAAGCAAGACGGTCACGAAGGTTGAATCTGGTGCTTACAAGTTCACCAAGACGACGGCTATCAAGGGCTCAACTAGTGATTCCGCTAAGACCTTAGGCAACTACTACAAGGGCGACACCGTTTATTACAATGCGAAGATCACGAAGAACGGTCAGACTTGGTTACGTTACTTAAGTTACAGTGGTACGCAACACTACGTTAAAATCAGTGGCGCTGCCGCAACGACGACAAGCACCAACAAGTCAACGTCAACGAGTGCAAGACGGTCGCTCAAAGTGGCACGTACAAGTTTACGAAGACCACGACCATCAAGTCATCCGCAAGTGACAGCGCAAGCACGGTCGGCACGTATTACAAAGGCAATACGGTCAACTACAACGCCAAAGTAACTGCTAATGGTCAGACTTGGCTTCGTTACACGAGTTACAGTGGTGCCCAACACTACGTTAAGATCAGTGGTGGGGCCGCAACGACGACTAGTGCTGCCAAAGCAACTAGCGCCACTGGAACTTACACGTTCAAGACGACGACCAACATCCGAACTGCCCCTAGTTTGAGTGCTTCAGTCGTTGGCCAATACTACACTGGCGAATCAGTCTACTACATCGGCAAAGTTTCAGCTGATGGTTACCAATGGCTGAAATACGTCTCAAACTCTGGTGCTTACCACTACACTGCAGTGGTTGACTAAACTAGTTTGAATTTTGATTAAATTCGGGAGAATCCAATTCGATTGTGAATTGGGTTCTTTTTTGCGTGGGGGCGACAAACTAATGACGAACGATTATAATTAACCACAAGCTTATTGAGGATTGCCATGGATTCAGGATGGCTGAGTCGGTTGATGAATAATTGAGATAGGAGTGGTTCACATGATTACAGCACGTCGATTTGAGCAAACAGATGCGGATGAAGTCGCAAAGTTGGTGGCAAATACCATGCGGACCACGAATGCTAAGGATTATTCGACAGAGTATATTGAAAATGATCTGAAACAGTTAACTGCTCAGGATTTGATCGCGCGGGCACGGCATTTTCATTGCTATGTCCTGCTCGATGAACAGTCGCACCAGATTGTGGCGGTCGGGTCAATTGGACCATACTGGGGTAGCGAAGTGGAGAGTAGCTTGTTCAATATCTTTGTTGCACCCGGATACCAGGGTCAAGGGGTCGGTCGCAAGTTGATTCAAACGCTGGAACAGGATCCTTATTTTACGCGCGCCAAGCGGATTGAAATTCCAGCGTCGATTACCGGGCTCGGCTTCTATCAGAAGATGGGCTATCAGTTCAAGAACGGTAATGCAGCTTTGGACGATGAACAATTGTACCGATTGGAAAAGTTTAACTGAAATCAAGGCCAGGACAAACCAGAGTACGAAGTGGAGAAATGGGTCGGCAATGACATGAGTGAATCTATTGAAATGGGTGTCACAACACTGCTAGCAAACAAAAGTGGGGGCTGATGGTGGCGGCTATGGCTTTGCAAAAAATGGGGACACCAAAAAAGGTTTTGAAATCACCAAGTGTGAAATCAAAACCTTTTTTGTGTCTCCACGATAATTTCATAAGCGAGCGTTAACCGTGCCATGACCAGCTAGCGCGTCACCTAAATTCGTGTCTATAAAACAACCAAACCACCAGCACCGTTATCATAGTCCGGCTTCTGCGCAGTCACGACTAGTTTTTCGTTAACGAAGGCGTTCAAGCCGAGGCTGCTGAGTTCGCGGCCGTAACCGGAACCTTTGACACCACCAAATGGTAGTTCTGGCAGTGAACTGAGGAAGGTGTTGACGAAGACCATCCCAGTTTCGATTTGTTGGGCAACTTGCTTGCCGTGAGCAGCGGTACCAGCGAAGACGATGCCACCTAAGCCTAATTCAGAGTTGTTGGCGAGGTCGATGGCGGCTTGTTCAGAGTCGACCTTGAAGACTTGTGCCACGGGACCGAACATTTCTTCATAGAAGACCGGGTTATCTTGGTCAATATCCGTCAAAATCGTTGGCTGGAAGAACTGACCAGGCAAGTCGATAGGTTGATTGCCATAGACCACAGTTGCGCCACCATCAACGGCCCGGTCAACTTGCGCTTGTAACTTTTCCTTAGCACGCTTGGAGTTCATTGGCGCTAAGGTCGTCTTTGGATCCATTGGGTCGCCAGGGACCATCTTCTCAAAACGTTCTTTGAGTTTGGCAACAAAGGCATCGTAAATGTCTGCGGCGACGATAAAGCGCTTGGATGACGTGCAGACTTGTCCAGCATTATAGAGCCGCACGCGCCAAGCCAAGTTGACTGCCTCGTCAACATCCGCATCCGCCAGCACGACGAACGCATCGGAACCGCCTAATTCCATCGAGCTCTTTTTGAGGTTGGCGCCGGCTGCCTTAGCAACGGCTTGCCCACCACGTTTGGACCCAGTGAGGGCAACCCCTTGAATCCGTGGGTCGGCAATGATGTCACTGACCTGATCGTAGTTGAGGAAGAGGTTAGTTAAACTACCAGCGGGGGCGCCGGCTTCGTTGACGATTTTTTCAAACGCTGCTGCGGAACCAGGCGTGTTGGAAGCGTGCTTCAAAATCATCGGGTTACCGACCATAAAGTTCGGGGCAAACACCCGCATGATTTGATAGTAAGGGAAGTTCCATGGTTCCACTAACATCAGGACACCCGTTGCTTGTTTCTCAATTTCAGCATCGCCGGTTGCGATGGTACTGATGGGGGTTGGCGCTAATAATTCTGCCCCGTGGTCTGCGTAGTAATCTGCAATCATGGCGCAGAGTTCAACTTCGCCTTGGGATTCCGTTAATAGTTTACCCATGTCGATCGTCGCGATTTTAGCGAGTTCGTCTTTGTGTTCACGCAGACTAGCCGCAATTTTGTGGAGGGTGGCTGCGCGCGAGGCGACGGGTTCTTGCCGCCACTGCTTGTAGAGGGCGTGGCCGGTTGCCAGCGCCTGTTCTATTTGGTCAGCGGTCGCGTTATCGTAAGTCTTAACGACTTCATTGGTATAAGGATTGGTTGTTTGATAAGCCATATAAAATTCCTCCTGAGTGGATTGATTTTGTAAGCGGTTAATCTGCGATGGTATTCGAATGGTAACCGCCTTCACTATTGTACGCTACCACAAATGTACGTACAAAGTCAGCTAATACGACTTGACCGGGAATGGTGTGGGTCGCATTCAAATCTGCGTACAACCCATCTGGATCACGCTGATAGCGGCTAGTTTGAACGAGCGCCTGGGCAATTTCGACGGAAACACCGTGGTTTGTCAAGTTAGCTTGATATTGGGCATCACTGATTTGGACCCACTGCAGATCAGGCATGTCGAGGGCTTTTCGTAAGTCAGCCACGAACTGGTCGCCGGTAAACGTATCACTGAAGGCGTATTTGACGGTCACGCCAGCTGGGGTCGCCGTGAGCAGTGGCAAGACGACGCGGGCGATGTCTTCAGGCGCGACGTATTTTTGTGGGACGTTCGCGGGGATGTTGCTATAAATCGCGTGGTCGGCTTTGATTGTCGCAAGATTGCTGAAGAGGTTGGCGTAGAAACCAGTTGGCCGGACGAAGGCTAAATTGACCTGTTGTAACTGGCGCAATTCAGTTTCAATCAAATTATAGGCGTGCAGGGAGCCGGCAACTTCGCCAGCATCCGCGCCAATACTGCTCAAATTAACGACGTTGTGCACGCCGGCAGCCTTGATGGCGTGTTTCCAAATCTGCGCTTGTGACACGGCACTTTGAAACAGATCATCACCGGTGCTACCGGATAACATGAGATAGACCACGTCTTGGCCCGTGAAAGTTCTGGTCAAAAAATCACCGTCAGTCATGGTACCGATGGCGGCGTGAGCGCCCAATGCTTCGATGGTGGCCTGACGTTCAGGGTTGGTCGAGATGACGGTAACCTCGTGGCCGGCCTGAATGAGTTGGGGAACGACGATTCGATTGATGTGACCTAGTGAACCTAACATTGCAATTTTCATAAGTTTAAAACCTCGCTGAATTTATTTTTAAAGATAAATCTATCTTTTTAACAAATCTAATCATAAAAGATAGTTCTATCTTTGTCAAGCTTGAAAAAGATATTCTTATCTTTTATACTAGTGACATGAAGAAAAAAGATATGAACAAACAAGCAAAAATTCAAGATGCCGTGGCCGCAATCATCTTGGCTGAAGGCCCGGCTGGCGTGTCCACGACGAAGGTCGCCAAGCGCGTCGGCATTTCCCAATCTAATGTTTATTTGTACTTTAAAAATAAACAGGCGCTGATCGATAGTGTCTATGCGCGTGAAACGACTCGTATTCTGAGCACGACGGATATTGCGCGCTTAAGTGACGCCACGATTGACTTGTCGACGCGCATTCGGTTATATGTTCAGCAAGTCTATGATTATTCGCTCGCACATCCGGACAGCCTGACCATCATGCAGCAGATCAAAGCACTCAACGGGCAGCCGATGACGGTGTTGCCCGGCGTGGCCGACCCCAACAATATCGTGGTCAAATTATTAACGGCAGCCGTTGATGCACAAGTCATCAAGCCACTGCCGGTCAGTCTCCACATGGGGGTGGTGTTCTCAACGATTCACACCCATACGACCAACATTAGCCAGGGACGCTATTCTGCAACTCAGTACAGTTTTGATGCTATTTTTCAGCTGATATGGGATGCGATGAAGCGCGACTAGACTTTAATTTTTAATCAATGCGGCCTGCTGGTATTCGATGATGACTATCAGTGGGCCGCGTTTGTTTTGGATTGTGGGTGACAAAATATGGGCGCGTTGTCCGTTTTATCGGGTTGGCTGTTCAGTGAAAATGGGCGATTAAGCTTAAGTTGAATGATTTATACCCGTTGCCGGCTTTTCAAGTCATTCTGTCTGTTTTACACTAGTTAGTAACGATTTGAAACAAGCGTGTTAAAAATGGGGAAGGGGCGCTGCTGATGACTTATCCACGATTACAGGTCGGCACGAGCGGTTGGCGATGGGATTGGCCTGGTGAATTAGCAGCAATAACGCTATGACAGCATTGATGCGAAGCGAGACACTGATGGTTTTTGTTCAAACCGGCGTGTTGTTTTTATTTGTTAAATCAATCTTACGAGACTGGGGGACGTTCAGTTATCTAGATACCGGGTATGCACTGGCAGTCATTATGATCAGCCGGTGGATTTTTGATAGTATCGGAACTTATGCGTCGATGCCGATACTGTTGATGGTGATGCTGTATGCGTGGCGACGGACGCGAAGTCTGAGCGAATCGTTTTTGATTGGACTGCAAGTAGGTATTTGGTCGATTGTGATCGATCATGTGAGTGACTTGATCGTGTATGCCTTAAAGTTCGACGGGGGCTACTTGCTGACGTTTGCGAGCTTACAATTGTTGAGCTTGGTCATTCTCAATGTTATTTTGATGAATACCCATGTTAAATCGACCTTTAATCGCCCAAGTTTGAATCGAGTCACGGGGGGATTACTACTGGTTATTTATCTGTATATCATTATCAGTGAAGGCCTGAACGATGAGCTGCGACTAGTGGTTAGTAATTTAGTCGTCTTATTAGTCGTGATTGGCCTGGCAGTGGCGCTCTATGATGAATATCGAATCACGATTCGTGCGAAGTATCAAGTGCAGCAGCAACAGGCACAAATCAAGAATGACACGCGCTATATGAATGAAATTGAGGTTCATTACAATGAACTGCGTAATTTTCGGCATGATTATCAAAATATGATGCTTTCAATTAGTGAGTATTTAAAAACAGATGATCTTACGGGATTACAAGAATATTATCAAAAAAATATTGCACCCGTGACGAAACGCGTTGCGGATGAACAGTATAATCTTGAGGATTTGAGTCGGGTTAAAGTTAAATCAGTCAAAAGTATTCTATTCAACAAATTGAACTATGCCCAATCTCAAGGAATCAAGGTTCATTTTGAGCTCAAGCAGGTGCTTGAACGAGTTGCAACTAATGAACTAGATCTGGATATCGCGCTAGGCATTATTTTAGACAATGCTGTTGAAGCAGTGGTCGGAAATTACCATGGCGAAATCACCAGTGCGATTTTTCAGACGGCCCACAGCACGGTATTTTTAATTCAAAATAATCTTTTTGAACAATTACCCCCATTGTGGCAGCTGAAAGAAGTGGGCTATTCCACGAAGGGCACCAATCGTGGATTAGGCTTGAATCGGTTGGGGACCATTGTCAATCGAAATGAAAATATGATATTGGAGACGCGCGTTCTGGAGAACCGGTTTGTTCAACGGCTAACGGTGGCGCGAGAAGAGGTATGATTAAAGTATATATTTGTGAAGATGATCCAAAGCAGCTCCAGGAGCTTGAGCAACTGGTCAGCAAAGTCATTATCGACCGCCAACTGGACATGGGCTTTGGCCTGAGTAGTTCAGACCCGCATGAAATCCTGGCCAGTGTTCGCAGACAATCGCCTGAGAAGGCGGTCTTTCTACTGGATATTGCGTTAAATTCGGATATCAACGGCATTCAACTGGCCAGCGAAATTCGTGACTTAGGTGGTCGCAATAAAATTATCTTTGTGACGACGCATACTGAACTGTCACTAACAGTTTTTCAGTATCAGGTCGAAGCACTCGACTTTATTTTGAAAGACTTTCCGGACCAATTGTATGATCGGTTGAGGCAAGTCTTAACAGTCGCCCAAACACGGTTTAAATCCGAAGAACAGCCTCAAGAAGAGTTGATTCAGATTAAAATTGGCGAGACGATTCGTTCGTTAGAGGTGCAGCACGTGTTGTTCTTCGAAAGTTCGCTGAACCCGCATAAAATTGTGGTGCATCTCGATGATGGGGAACTCGAGTATTACGGCTTGTTAAAGGACGTTCCTGATTTGAACGATAATTTCTATCGTTGTCATAAGTCATACGTTGTGAATCTCACGCGTATTCGTTCCTTGGACAAGCGCTATCGGCAAGTAACAATGGCCGATGGGGAACGCGTGCTATGCTCTGCTCAAGCCAGTCGGTATCTAGCTAGACGGATTGGTAAGTATTGACTTGAAGAATCGGCTGCCACACCAACAGGAGATAACCATCATCAGGGTTGTGCACAGAGACTTGAAAAAAGCATCGACTGGGTTAGTTGGACTCGTGAAAGGGTCTGATTAGCCCAGTTTTTTGCAATCGTCACGCCCGTTGTCTTCAAATGGCCGAATCGTGTCTTAAACGCACCAAAATGGACGTGAGGTCGTCTTAAAACACCCGTTACGATGGCAAGTTTCACCCTATAATTAGCATTGTTGAGTGCAAGACCGCAGATAACACTAGCCCCAAACCGTATTTTCTGGGAATCGGCATACTAGAAAAACACCGTTTGTTTGGTTGTTGTCCGGTCCAAACTCGCTGACTGTCAATGATGAGCGTGACATGCTTTAATGTTGTTCATCACTTGTCACTAAGGTCAAGCTTGTGTATAGGAGTGAGGATAATGTGTGGATTAGTTGGGTGCCTGACTGACCGAACGCTGGCGGATAATACCGCGTATGATGAGCTGGTACATGAAATGACGAAAATGATCGTGCATCGGGGGCCAGATGACGAAGGCTATTTTGCGGATGATAATATCACGATGGGGTTTCGGCGGCTGAGTATTATTGACTTGGCAGGTGGCCACCAACCGTTATCGTATGACAATGAACGGTACTGGTTGACGTTTAACGGTGAGATTTATAACTATATTGAATTGCGTGAACAATTGATTCAAGAAGGGTATCCATTCAAGACTGATTCGGATTCCGAAGTGATCTTGGGCATGTATGCCAAATATCACGAGAAACTAACGACTTATTTGCGGGGCATGTTTGCGTTTGTGATTTGGGACAAACAGGAAAAGACACTGTTTGCCGCACGTGACCAATTTGGCATCAAGCCATTCTACTACGCGATTGCGGGCAACGATTTTTACTACGCTTCTGAGAGCAAGGCCATCTATAAAATCCTGAAGGACAAGCAGTTTGACCAGGATGCCCTCCAAGATTATCTGACCTTTCAGTACGTGCCTGAACCAGAGACGCTGACCAAAGAGATCAAGTTATTGGCACCGGGCTGTTCACTGACTAAGAAACTCGGCGCTGCGCCGCAAATCAAGCGGTATTATCATCGTGAGTTCCATCCTGTAAAGCGTTCTGAACAGGAATACGCGGAACGCTTGAAAGCAACGCTGATTGATTCCGTCAAAATTCATATGCGCTCTGATGTACCAGTGGGGGCGTTCTTATCAGGCGGAATCGATTCGTCGATCGTCGTGGCGATTGCCAAACAGTTCAATCCCAACCTGCAGACAATGTCGGTTGGCTTTGAACGGCCGGGTTATAGTGAACTCGACGTGGCTCAGGAAACGGCGGCACAGCTGGGGGTCGAAAATAAGCAGATGACGATTACGCCTGAAGCGTTTATGGCGGCCTTTCCACATTTTGTCTGGAGTATGGATGACCCGTTGGCAGATCCGGCGGCAGTACCGCAGTATTTCTTAACTAAGGAAGCGGTCAAACACGTCAAGGTCTGCCTGACCGGCGAGGGTGCGGATGAGTTATTTGGTGGCTACACGATCTACCACGAACCGGAATCACTGAAACCGTTCCGCTATACGAAGCCGTTCAATGGTGCTTTACAACGAATCGCCACGATGATTCCAGAGGGCGTCCGTGGAAAATCCTTATTAATGCGTGGCACGACGCCTCTAGAGAACCGGTATGTCGGCAATGCGTTTATTTTTAATGAGGCCGAGAAGCAGCAGTTTATGAAGCATTACAATGCGGACCATGCCTTTCCACAGGCTACGAAGGCTTACTATCAAGAAGCCGCTGACTATGACCCAATTTCAAAAATGCAGTTCGTCGATATGCATACCTGGCTCAACGGCGATTTACTGCACAATGCGGACCGCACGGCGTTAGCGCACAGTCTAGAATTGCGGACGCCATTTGTTGACCGCGCCGTCTTTGACTTGGCGGCGGAAATTCCAGCCGAGTTACGAATTGCCCACGGGACGACGAAGTACATTCTGCGTAAGGCTGTCGAAGAAATCGTCCCAGCACACGTGCTGCATCGCAAAAAGCTCGGGTTCCCAGTGCCAATTCGTTGGTGGCTCAAGGATGAAATGTATGATTGGGCCAAGCAAATTATTCAGGACTCACAAACCGAGCAGTATTTTGATAAAACTTATTTCTTGAACTTGCTCGATGAACATCGTGCGGGTACTCGCGACAATTCCCGTAAACTATGGACAGTCCTGACTTTCATGATGTGGCATAAAATTTATGTCGAAGCAGAGACGCTGATGGACAGTCGGACAGCTAATCAGGTGGCCGCAGAAGTTGAAATTTGATGAAGGCGCAAGCTGAAATGGCGGTTAGTCAATGATGAGTGTGGTCGAAATGTTCACCTGAGTTGTAAAGTAGCTGTCAGGCCAATTGATCAATTCAGCGATGAAAAAAACTAGCAACGTTGCGGATGACCGCAAATACGTTGCTAGTTTTTCGTCTAGGCACTTTTAATCGATGACGACCTTGGTGCCATATTTGATATTCTGATAAACCCATTTGGCGTCCGCAACGCTCAAATGAACGCAACCATGCGATGATGGACGTTTGCCCAAATCGTTGGCGTCGGATTTGATGAAATGCCCCTGCGCGTCGACGGGCGTCGCGTGAAAGAGATATTCACCATGATTGAGCCAGGAGACCCAATAAGACGCGCCTTCACCGACGGACGAACTGTAGAAGTACTTCCCGCGTTCCGCTTGAACGTGATAGGTACCGCGCGGCGTTTTACGGTCCGCAGTCGGTACCCCTGTCGAGACGTACATCGTGTACAGGACGTGGTGATGATTGATCAGCGTCATCCGTTGCTTCGCCAGTGAAACGTGAATCCACAGGTCAGGATAGTCGTTAACATTTGGGTAAGCGACGGTTTCTGATGACTTGCGCCAGTTGATTGGTGTTCGCATGACGGATGACTGTGAGTTCACTGCTGACTTGGTGCGATGCGCCGTTTTACGGGTCGTTTGCCGTGTCGTTGCGGTGGTTCGTTCAGTCGCATGTGCGGTGCCAATGACCTTAACCATTCCCGTGGTTAAGATGCTGATTATGAGTACAATACTCGTCAATAAAATAACTAATGATTTACGTTGCATGTCGGTCCCCATTTCCCCTTAAGCGTGATTAACTGGCGATGATATTGTGAAACCAAGTCCGGCCTTAGCCAGCAAGTGCCGGACTTGGTTTCACAATCCATCGTTGTAATCAGTTCCTCCATTACCGTTATAGCTTTCAGAAAGGGAAAATGCAAGTCTTAGTCAGCTGACGGGCGCAATTAGGCGTTATTAAAGGTGGAACGGTTAACACTAAATTCGAATAAACCGGTGTTTTGGAGGAGAAAGACGATGGTGATTTCAATTGATTAGTCCTGTCAAATGTGCTTCAAAGGGTGTGGAAACATTGAAATTTTTTCAGACTTAAATGAAAAATCTGTTGGTATTTGGAAAGTTTTCAATCGTGACAGCAAACACTAAACCTGTTTCTGGCGCCAATAAGCGTCTGAACTTTGACGTCTAAATTTTAGAATCAGCCGAAGATTTGACGGTCACTGGCACAGCATACTATATAGTAGAAACCGATAATTTCCACGTAACCGTCAGCAAGAAAAAACGCCACCAAGCACCAGGTGAACTTGACTACTAAAGTTAGTGTCAGCCCTGGGTTTGGTGGCGTTTGAATTAACGGTTAGTTTTGGGTGCAATTCCTAGTCAACTGCTTCGCTGGCCGGGCTAACCAAATCAGCCCTAAAAGGAGCACCAGGCTGACGGCGACCATGATGGCACCGAAGATGGGTGTCATCCCGAGACCGAGCTTGGTTGTGACTTGTCCGCCAATGCCAGAACCAAGGGCAATCCCAACATTAAATGCGGAGATGTTTAAGGCGGACGCCATCGTAATATCGTGCGGAGTATTTTGTTCAGCTAACTGAACAATGTATAACTGCAAACCGGGCACGTTCATGAAGGCGAAGACGCCCATTAAGAGTACGGTGAGCAGCCCAAGCCAGTGACTATAACCGGTCACGCTCAGAATCAAAAGGGTCACGAGTAGGCCAGTGAACATTTTGAACAGGGCAATTAGTGGCCGTGCATTGTAAGGTATTACCAAGGGCGACCATCAACCCATAGACGACGAGAATCAGAACCACAGCACTCGCGGACCAGTGCATCTGTTGTTCCAATAATGGTGAGAGGTAGGTGTAGACGACGAAAGTACCGCCGCAACCGAGTGCCGTCACGAGCAGAGCCAAGACCAATTGTGGATTCGTCAGGACGCGGCCAATTCCTCGAATCGTTGCTTTGCTTGGTAACGGGAGGTTGCGTGGAATCAACCAATAGTCCGCGAGCAACCCGATGATCCCAATGGCGCTAATGAAGATGAATGACCAGCGCCAGCCGCCTAATTGCCCAATCATGGTGCCCAACGGAACCCCGGTGACGATCGCAACGGTCAGTCCGGTGAACATGATGGCGATAGCCGAGGCGCGTTTGGCCGGCGCAACCACATCGGCAGCAATTACGGATGCGACCGTCATAAAGATGCCGTGGGCTAGCGCTGCGACAACCCGGCCGGCCAGTAAGACGCCAAAAGTCGGGGCGCTGGCGGCTAACAGATTGCCAATAATAAATAAAATCATAATCAGCATCATCAGGCGGTGGCGATTAAGCCGACCAGTGAGCAAGGTCATCACCGGCGCACCGACCATAATACCGATGGCGTAGATTGAGACTGTCAAACCAGCCTGCGCCAGATTAATATGAAAACTACTAACGAGTAGTGGCATCAGGCCGACGCTAATAAATTCGGTCGAGCCAATTGCAAAGGCACTGATTGCGAGCGCAAAGAGCGTCCAGCTAGGATTGAACTGTTTTGTCATAAGATAAGCCTCCTGCTATTGCTAAGTTGATAAATAATGATTATACTAGCTAGTAACTTAATAACAAGTACCTACTTTAAAGTGCTATACCCACCAAAAAGTAAGTATGGATGGAGGCTAACCAAATGGCGAATGCAACGTACCATATCGGTGTTGAAGCGACGATGGAAATTATTGGTGGCAAGTGGAAATCAATCATTTTATGCCACTTACGGAAGAAAACGATGCGAACGAGTGAGCTAGAGCGGGCCATTCCACAAATCTCGCAGAAAATGCTCGTCCAACAGTTACGAGAGTTAGAAGCGGCTAATATCGTGACGCGCAAGGTCTACCAACAAGTGCCACCCCGAGTTGAATATGGATTGAGCGAATACGGGCGCAGTTTGTCAGTAGTGCTACATGAATTGTGTGTCTGGGGTGAGGACAATATCGACCGCCGCCGAGCTGCGGGTGAAGAGATTGAACTGTTGCATCGCGACGACTTATAGTCAGAAAACTGAAATGACATATTGAAAAATGGTGCCCGAGAAGCGATGGATTCTCGGACACCATTTTTTGAATGAGCTTATTGCCTGCGACGTTTTTTAATCAAAACGAAACCTAGCAGGCCAAGGCAAATAATGAGCTGACAGATTTGGACTAATATTCCCCAAGGGTTGGGAAGTAGACTAACCGACCAGGGTGCAATGCGCGGTACTGAAATTGTCAAGCCAACGATCAGTGCAATGGTTGCCAGTGTCACGCCTGATACCAAAATATATTGAAGGGTTGAGTGCGGCTGAGCGTCATAGACATGATGATTCATGATTTTGAAAATAAGTTCGATCGCCATAATTTCAATGAAGGGAACCAGGATAAGCAATAACCAATTGATTTGCAGGCCCGTGGTCGTCCCGGCACCTAACAGGAGGAAGAACCAGCTGATGAGAACCAATATACCAATGAATTGCAGGCGTTGCCAACGTGTACTTCGAGGCAATTCTGCGAGCAAAGCATCAGCGAGTGCAGCCGGCTCGTTACCAAAGAATTCAGTGGCAGTTTCACCGTGCTGACTGGCGTCTAAAAAATCCTGGCCCATCGTCAATAATTCCAGCGTGAGTGCTTGCTCATCACTGCGGACTAGATTTTTAGTCAATAAATATAATTGTAAGTCTTGAAAATATTTCTTGTCATTCGGGTGTAATTGACTTTCGATTTGATCGAGTTGTTGGCGGTAGTCACTGGTGTTGCTCATGGTAATTGCCTCCTTGCTAAGATATGATCGACCTGGTCTTTGAGCTGGAACCACTGGTGGTTAAAGGCTGCCAACGATTGTGAACCTTGGTCGGTAAGTGAATAATATTTTCGATTGGGACCATCAGGTGAGGCTTTTAGCCGGCTTTGAAGGTCGCCGTGTTTTTCCAACTTGGCCAGTAAAGGGTAGAGGGTACCACTGACGATTGAATCAAAACCGGCTTCACGCAATCCCTGGATTAATTCATAACCATAAATTTCATGGTCCGCGATGATTGCGAGCACGCACCCTTCAAGCACGCCTTTTAGTAATTGCGTTTGTTTCAAAGTTGCACCACCTCCCGCTAAGTAGTATTGCTACCTAGTAGTCTAACTGCTTCCTTAGTCCGTGTCAAGCTGTCGTGTATATTGAAAATAGAAACTGGTTGCGGCACCCGGCCTGTCCTTGATTCAAGGTGGATGACAAGCCGAAATTATTAGCCTAAAAAAGCTTGCTCGAAGTTAGCTTGATTAATCAAAAGGTATCGTTGAGTTGAGCTAAATTTTTGAGCTGGACCAAATTTTTTAAATCGAACGCCCGCCAAATCGTTGCGGCTTAGGTGAGAATATTAATATACAGAATACCCAACCGAATAAACTTTAATATCCAAATATTACTGAAAATTGTAAGCCTTTTTTTCATCGTTATTTGTCGTAAATATTGTAAGATAATTAACGTTAAGGGATGTTAAAATTTAATTTATTGGAGGGAGCGATAGATATGCAGTACCGGCGTTTATGGTATCGAGGGAATCTGGGACTGGCATTAGCATTAGGCGTGATGGGCGTTTCATCTTCACGAACGGAGGTCAAGGCGGAGCCCCGGACGCCATTGCCAGTAGACCAGACGATGTCGTCTGCAAGCAGCGTCTTTTCTGCGAAGGAATCAGGCTCACACGTTCTATCAAGTAGCCATTCATCACAGGCACCAACTCATCCTAAGGTGGATGCGCAATCATCCGCACCAGCGAGTTCAGAACGCGGTAGTTCGAGCAGTTCAAGTAACTCAAGCAATTCAAGTAGCTCATTAAGTACAAGCCAGGAAAACGTTGATAAGGATCAACGTTCAGAAACACCAGTTACCCGGGCAACTCGGGCAGTCGACATGGTGAATGGGACGGTTACGATGACCTTGGATCCAAACGGCACCTTGCATTTGAGTGGGGGCACGTTTGGCACCTCGGTTGGTAATAATGGTGTCGGCTGGATCTCACAGGCCTTGACCGCCAACGGTTATCAACCGACCCAAGTGACCAAAGTGGTGATTGACGGCAAGATTACCGCCATTAATGTTAGAGATTATTCATTCCTGTTTGCTGGATTGACGAATGTGACGAGTATGGAAGGGCTCAATAACCTGGATCTCTCAAACGTCACGGATATCTCCTGGATGTTTTTCGGATGTTCTCAATTGACGTTTCTAGATTTGAGTAGTTGGAACGTCAGCCAGGTCACTCGAATGGAAGGAACGTTTCAGAACTGTACGAAGCTAGTGACACTGAATGTCGCCAACTGGGATACGCGTTCGTTGGAAAACTTGACGGATACCTTTAATGGCGACCGGTCACTGACATCATTACCAATTGGCAAATGGAATATCAGTAAAGTTGCGGCTATTATGCGGACATTCTTGAATTGTTCTTCGTTGACTTCCTTAGATGTTGGGAGTTGGAACACCAGCATGATATCGAACATGTCGAACGTGTTCCGGGGCATGACCAATCTGAAAAGTTTACCCATTGATAATTGGAATACGAGCCGGGTCATCAACATGCAATTTGCTTTCGCTGATAATCCTGGCTTGACCAGTATCAATGTTGGCAAATGGGACACGGGGCGCGTCGTTTCATTGGATGGGACGTTCTCCGATTTGCCGAATGTGACGACGCTGCCAATTGCTAGCTGGAAGACCAGTGGCGTGTCCACATTGCGGCACGCGTTCAATGGGTCGACCGGCCTAACGAGTTTGCCGATTGGCGGCTGGGACATTAGCAACGTGTTTGATATGAATGGGACTTTTGAAGGCTGTACGGGTCTGACGTCGTTGCCGATTGGTAACTGGAACACGTCGAGCGTTCTCAACCTTGGTTCGACCTTTGCCGGTATGACCAATCTAACCAGTTTACCGATTGATAAGTGGGATACCAGTAAAGTTTCGACCATGAGTGGGACTTTCAAAAATGTGCCTAAGATGAAGACTTTACCAATTAGTAGCTGGAAGACGTCCAGTGTTAAGACGATGGCGTCACTATTTGCTAATAATCCACAATTTACTAGTCTGCCGATTGATAACTGGAATACAGGTGCGGTAACCGATCTCAGTGATATTTTCAACGGTGATAGTGGTTTAAAGGAATTGAATTTAGGTGCTTGGAATACGGCTTATGTTGTAAAATTTGACAGGGCGTTTGTCGGGACACAGTTGGATAAGTTAGACTTGCTGGGTTGGAATACGGCCAGCGCATCGAGCTATACCAATACGTTCAGCACTAAAATTGCACCAAAACATTTGATATTGGGTAAGAATTTCAAGTTCTTTGGTAGCACCGCTTGGAAATTAACTGATCCTAGTAAAGAGTCGCCGTACGTTGGTCGGTGGCGTAGTTTGAATAACCAGAAAGTTTATTCATCCGATGATTTGATGACCAAGTATGACGGTCAGAGTATCGTTGGGGAATTCGTGTGGGCCACTGGAAACACCATCACGGTCAAATACGTGGACGCGGCCGGTAATTCGCTCGCACCAGACACCAAGCTTAGCGGGGTCACTGGGGATGCTTACCATATTAAACCGATTGCGATTGAAGGTTACACGCCGGATAAGCCGGATGGCGTTCAAGGAACCTTCACGGATAAGGATGAGACGATTACGCTGACCTATAGTACGGCTGGCGAGCTGATGTTTGTCTCCGCGCCTAAAACCATTGATTTCGGTGAAAATAAAATTACCGGTAAGCCAGAAAATTACGGTGCCACTTACGATACTGGATTAGTTGTTCAGGATGGTCGCAAACTCGGTTCTACCTGGTCACTGAATGCGACCCTGGCCGCCAACGGGTTTACGGGTGCCAAATCAAGTCGGCCGTTGACCGCCACGCTCAGTTACAAGGACCAACAAACTGGCAATGAGGCCGTCTTAGCGCCCGGAGTAGCGAGTGCAGTGATTAGCAATCATCAAACGGTTTCCCATCAAAACGTTAACGTGTTGGGACAATCGGCTGCACTGGGCTCGTTGTATTTGAAAGTGCCAACGGATCAAGCTTTGACTGATACGTATGAAACAACGGTCACTTGGACGCTGGGCGCAACGGTCGCCAACCGGTAACTGTGATTAAGAATTGAAAGTTTTTACTTACTTTTTCAAAAAGTTAGTTCGGTTTCTTAACAATCAAATACACGGACTAGCCCTATCGCACCAACTGAAAGGTGCTGTATAATGAACAATTTTGTATGTAAACAATAATGAAAATTGTAAGCCGTTTTTTCAGACGACTAGTCATTTGCCCGGTAAAATGATATTGTGTAAAGACAAGTTTTTGTACAATAAGGGGGAATGATCATTATGCAGTATCAACGACTGTGGCAGTGGGGTGCTGTCGGAATTGTACTGACGACGATTGGTGTCATCGAATGGCGAACGCCACCAGCAGCGGTACAAGCGAACCGCGAACACAGTTAGATCTCAAACAGTCGGTCGCAACTAGTCAACGGGTCTTTTCAGACGATTCAGTAGCACGCCTGAACTCAGAGGTGAGTGCAGCGGGACTATCCGAGCCTGAACCCGACCCAATCGGAATTACTGAGCAGGTGGGTGCAACAACGTCCACCTCTGAAATTAGCGCCAGTCACAGTGCACGTTCATCCAGTACAACGCTGGAAAGCGACAACAAACGGCCGCGTCCTGAAACGGCAATCACCCGTTCAACGCGCGCATCAATGACCAATGGCTCGGTGCAAATGACCTTGGATGCTGATGGGACGTTACATTTAAGCGGTGGCTCGTTCGTCGCGGCAGTCGGCGGTGATTCGGGGAGCTGGATTGCTAAAACCCTAACTGCCAGTGGGCTCAACCCAAATTCAGTGACTAAGTTGGTGATTGACGGTGCAATTACGGTTAAAAATCAATCTGACTACCGCTACTTGTTTGCGGGACTTCGTAATTTGACGCAGATTGAAGGATTGGCCAATGTTAATTTAAAAGGGGTCACGAATCTGGCCTATTTATTCAAAGATGATCAGAAATTGACTGCGATTGATTTTGGCCAACTAGACTTTTCAACGGTCACTAGCTTTGAAGGCATGTTCTTTTCTTGTTCAGCGCTAACGACTATTGTTGGCATTGAGCAGTGGCAAACGCCCGGTTTGACAAATGCTTCCAGAATGTTTGCCGCCGATACGCAACTCAAGGCTTTGGATTTGAATCAGTGGCAGACGTCACGACTCAATAATATTCAAGGGATGTTTAGCAACTGCTCGCAGTTGACGTCGCTACAAATTGGCAAATGGCAAACGAAATCACTGACCAGCCTCATCGACACCTTCAATGGCGCGAGCTCGTTGACTGACTTGCCGATTGGTGAATGGGATACGAGCAATGTGACCAATATGTTGCGGACGTTTGCTGGCTGTGCCTCATTGACGTCTTTAGATATTGCCAAATGGGACACCCATAACGTCGTTTCGATGGAAGCAACGTTTATGCGGATGCCCAAGCTAGTCTATTTGCCGGTTGATAATTGGCAAACGAGTCGGGTCGACAACATGGCGATGACGTTTTATGAAGATGAGACGTTGCCGCACTTGCCAGTGGCGAACTGGGATACGAGCAATGTGACCACGCTCAAGGGGACGTTTGCATACATGCAAGCCATCAAGTCATTACCAATCGATAAGTGGCAAGTGGGTAAAGTCCAGACCATGCTGCAGACGTTCCAAAATGATACGAGCTTGACGTCCTTACCGATTGGGAACTGGGATGTCAGGAATGTGACGACGCTAAATTCGGCTTTTCGGGCTTGTCGCAGCTTAGCTGCCTTGCCGGTTTCAAAATGGCAAACGTTGCGGATGCAAGATTTAGCGTTGACGTTTACCGAAATGGATCGTTTGACGGACCTGCCGATTGATGATTGGGATACCAGTCACGTGACGACACTGAGCGGGACCTTTAATCGGGCTTTGTCATTAACGAATATCCCGGTTCGTAAGTGGGATACGAGCCATGTGACAGACATGCAAGCGACATTTTTTGGTAATCCGCAACTGGTGAGTCTGCCGATTGAGAATTGGAATACGAGTTCCGTCACGAGCCTTTCGCAGTTGTTCATGGGCTGTTCTGGGCTGAAATCGTTGAACTTAGGGACTTGGGATACCACTAATGTCAATAACTTTGGCTTTGCCTTTAATGGCACTAAGCTCGATAAATTAGACTTGACGGGCTGGAATACCAGTAATGCGCAAAATTATTACAATGTCTTTTCTGGCGGTCAGGCGCCTAAACGACTATTGCTCGGGAAGAACTTTAACTTCTTTAACTCCCAGCTGTGGGGCCTGCCTGATCCTAGTCATCAATCACCTTATATCGGTAAGTGGCGAAGTTTGAATAATGACAAAATTTACACGTCGACCGAATTGATGACGACTTATGATGGTAATAAAATCGTCGGTGAGTTCGAATGGGCGACTGGCCCGACGATTACGGTCAGGTATGTCGATGAGGATGGTAACGTTTTAGCGCCTGAAACACAAGTAACGGGGGCAATTGGAGAAAATTATCATCTCAAACCGATTCCAATTAAAGGATACGTGCCAGAACAGCCGGATGGCATTCAAGGGAAATTTTCGGATCAGGATGAGACCGTAACGTTTAAGTACAGTGCTGGTAAAGTCGCGTTTATATCAGTGCCGAAAAATATTGATTTCGGTCGTAATCCGATTACCGGTGAGTCAGAACGTTATGCTGCTAAGTATAGTGATGGGTTAGTGGTGACTGATAGCCGGGAAAGTGGTGCCAGTTGGTCATTGACGGCTAGTTTGGCAGCTGAGGGCTTTAGAGGCGACCAGACGGGTCAACTGTTAGCGGCAACCTTAAGCTATCAACCGACCGCGACCAATCAAGAAATTTCGTTGCAGCCGGGTGCGTCAGTCATGATTGTCGAAAACCACCAGACGACTTCTAATCAGGGCGTCAGTGTGCTCGGCTCGGCAACACCGCTTGGTCACTTGTACTTGCAAGTGCCGACGGATCAAGTGTTGACCGATGTCTACCAGGCGGCTGTGACGTGGACGCTGGGTCAGACGGTCGCCAACCTGTAACGAAAAAATTATAAAAGATTAACATAATCTTTGTAAGAGCAGTTAGTTGTTTAGAAATAGTTAGTTATGTATATTTACAATGTACCCTGATAATTGATGTGTCTAACCGATTACCGGCGGTCACAATTTAGTTGTCAGACAATGTTTAGGATGAGGAAGTGGTAGTGAGCGATGAAACGCAGGGGAATGATTGCCGTCGTTATCAGTACCCTACTTTGGTGGGGGTGGTTATCAACGCCAATCATTGGTGTGGCTAGTACGGCGGATAGCCAGGCAACAATCCGGTTTGACGGTCAATCTGAATCCGTCAGCGAATCCAGTAGTAGCGAGAGCAAACCGGGTACAATTCATGTCACTGAAGATGAGCATCATGAGTCAGAGTCAACCGTGACGGTTCAACCGCCAACTGTACAAGAACCGAAAACGTCGGTCAGCGGTTGGTTACCACAAACGAGTGAAGCGTGGTGGCTAAGTGCTTCGATTGTTGGGTTGGGACTGCTCGTGATCTTAATTGGTTGTCAGTTAGTCAGTTACTTAAAAAAAAGGAGTTCATTATTATGAAGAAGACATTATTAGGACTTTTATTTTCAGCAGGATTAGTTGCATCGATGGGTTTGACCGCTAGCGCTGCGGATGAACCACAAATTTCTAATGGTACGGTTGGTTTCGAAGGTGGCGATGTGACCATCGATAACGGGGATACTGATTTAAAGGGTGCTAGCCTGGACTTTGGGACTAACAAAATCACTAATTCTAGCGTAGATGACAACTACAACAACACGAACAAAGCCGCAATGATTTCCGTTATCGATTTACGTGGGACTGCTGCGGGTTGGAAATTGAACGTTAAGCAAAATGACGTCTTCAAGAATGCCGCAGCTGCAGCTAACAAAGAATTGACTGGTGCGGTCTTAACCTTAAACGGTGTCTTGGACCCAGCAGCTTCAACGACTGGTGCGGACGCCACGGTTAACACGGGTGTTGCCCTAGATTCGATTGGTGCTGACAAGCCAGTTATGAGCGCCGAAACTGGTAAAGGTAATGGGAAGAACGCGGCTAACATCGCTGCTTCAACTTTGATGGTGCCACATACGACTGCTCGGGCTCAAGGGAGTTACACCACGACCTTGACTTGGAGCTTAAACGCAACTGTAGCAAATAAATAATCTAGATTCATCGGAAAAATATTGATTATGACCAGTTAATATCATTTTTCCGAGTCATAATTAAGGGGGAAATGATGTTGACGAAGAAATGGTGGCAGTTAGGGTTAGGCTTGTTGATGGGGTTATTATGTGTGGGATGGGCTCAGACCAGCTCAGCCAATTCGGTTGGGTTTGACGTCTTACCAGTGACGTCCAAGTACCAGGTCGATAAAGCCGTACCGTACTTTGATTTAAAATTAAAGCCTGGTCAAGAAACGGACCTGTCCGTTCGAATCAAAAACACCAGTAAGCAAGAAATTACGGTCCACACGACGATCGCACCAGCGACCACCAACGCTAACGGTGTCGTTGAGTATCAAACCATGCCTGATGGTCAAAATATTGATGAGCCTGCCAAGGTGACTCAGTTAATTACGACCGCCAGTGATAAAGTCACACTGGCTCAGGGGACAAGCAAAATTGTCACCTTTAAGGTCAAAATGCCGGAACACGCCTATGATGGTGTTGTGGTTGGTGGGCTGAGCTTCTTGAAAAAGGCCGCCAAACAACAAAGTAAGAGTGCGATGGCCATTAAAAATCAGTACGCCTATTCAGTTGCCGTGGTCCTTCACGGTAAGCAGGCGCTGACTAAGAACAAGCTGACACTTGGTAAGATCAAAGCCACGCAAAACAATGGTTATAATCAAATCAGCTTAGCATTACAGAACCATACTGCAGCCTTCTTGAATCAGGTCACGACCGAGGTCAAAGTTTATCGGCGCGGGGGTCAAAAAGTCCTGTATCAACAGAAGAATCAACATGGTCAGATGGCCCCTAGTTCGGTCTATCAATTACCATTACGAGTCGGTCGCGATGCCTTGAAGCCGGGTAAATATACGGCGAAGTTAGCAGTGACATCCAAAAAGCAACACTGGACCTTCACGAAAGATTTTGAAATCACGAGCGAGACGGCCCGTACGTTGAACAAAACGGCGGTCATCGAACCACATACGAATTGGCAATTGTGGCTCAGCTTGGGTGGCTTACTAATTCTGTTATTACTAGTTGCCTGGTATATTCATCGCAAACAACAACGCATCAAACGCTTAGAAGCACAACTTAAAGACAAACGGTAAGTATTAAGGGCTCGGTCAAGCTGACCGGGTCCTTTTTTC
>NZ_JAGYGS010000033.1:0-33535 GCF_018991185.1 Lactiplantibacillus sp. 7.2.4 | reverse complement strand
CTAAGACGCGCATCGGCTGACGAACAGGAATCCACTAACTAGCATGATTTAATCATGATTCATGACAAATTAACCAGTATAATACGTAAGCAACCAATAAAAACCATGCTTTTTACAAGCCAGTTTCGTACAAGCGGGGCGTCTTTTGGTATAATTAAACACAGCTTAGCGAAATGGGAGGGCAAAATATGTGGATTTATATTCTATTGATGGTGGCGTTGGTCGCAGCTGACCAGGCTATCAAAGCAACAATTGTGAGTCATATCGCACTAGGGGCCAGCACGAGTGTGGTTCCCGGCCTATTATCATTGACCAATTTACATAACAATGGGGCCGCCTGGAGCATTCTGGAAGGCAAAATGAGTTTCTTCTACTTAATCTCAGTCGTGGCGCTGGTTATCATGGGTTACTTGTTATGGCGGTTGCGCGGTAAATGGGCGTATGAAGTCGGCATCTCATTGATGATTGCCGGTACGTTGGGTAATTTCATTGACCGTGTGCGGCTGGGTTATGTCGTTGATATGTTCCAACTTGATTTTATTAATTTTCCAATCTTTAACTTTGCGGATTCGTGCCTGACGATCGGTGTGATTTTCATTTTGATTGGGGTCTTACGGGACGATAGTTTTGACAAATAAGTAATAGGGAGCTGATAGCGTGGCAGGAGCGACCACGGAACAACAATATACGATTACGACGCAACAAGGTCGTCTGGATAGAGTGTTAGCTGGACTGCAGTCTGACTGGACACGTTCACAGGTCGATAAGTTGATCAAAACGGCGCAAGTAACGGTCAACGGTGAGGTTCAACCTAGTAAGTACAAGGTCAAAGTGGGCGACCAAATCACCGTCGCAGCCCAAACGGTCCAAACGACGACCATCGAACCGGAAAATATCCCGTTGGACATTGTTTATGAGGATGACGATGTACTCGTCGCCAATAAGCCCCAAGGGATGGTCGTACATCCGGCACCCGGGCATCCCGACCATACTTTGGTCAACGCCTTGCTATATCATAGTCCGTTATCGACCATCAGCGGCGAGTTTCGGCCGGGTATCGTGCACCGAATCGATAAAGATACGTCTGGCCTACTGATGGTTGCGAAAAATGACCGGGCACATCAGTCACTAGCGGCGCAACTCAAAGCCAAGACCAATCTGCGCGAATACGTCGCGTTGGTCCACGGCGTGATCAAGGAAGAGACTGGGACAATCAATGCACCTTTAGGTCGTTCGCCTAAGGATCGCAAGAAACAGGCCATCGTTAAGACTGGCCGACCAGCGGTAACGCATTTTAAAGTTTTGAAACGCTACCAGCACTACACGTTGATTAGCTGCCGTTTAGAGACCGGGCGGACGCACCAGATTCGGGTCCACTTGCAGTCAATTGGTCATCCACTGGTTGGTGACCCCTTATATGGGCCCAAAAAGACCATTAAGGGACAGGGTCAGTTTTTGCATGCGCGCTTGCTCGGTTTTAAGCATCCTGTGACAGGGCAGCTGCTGACGTTTGAAGCACCCTTGCCACCGATTTTTACTGAAACCCTGGCTAAGCTTGACAAAACCGATTTGAATCATTAATCTAACAGTAAAGAATGTCCTTTAATCCGGCCCTGCGAGACTGAAAGGCAACCTGTTAACAATAACTTTTGTCGGCGGCCGTGACTCTGTGTCCGGCCGCCTTTCTTTGTCATATGGGTGGTTCAAATGAACGTTAATCACAAACTGGGAGGCAAATATGCAAAAAGAAGTTGTTGATTCAATGGCGATGAAACGGGCGCTGACCCGGATCACGTACGAAATCATTGAGCAAAATAAAGGCATTAAAAATATCGTGTTGGTGGGCATCAAAACGCGGGGCGTTTATATTGCACAACGCATCGCGGCCCAACTCCAGCAGTTGGAGGGCACCGCGATTCCCGTTGGTGAATTGGATATCACTGCTTTTCGCGATGATCAGCCGTTGGATGCCGCACGCAATACCCATGACTATCAGCTGGCATTCTCAGTAGCTGACAAACGGGTAATTCTGGTTGACGACGTCCTCTTCACAGGTCGAACGATTCGCGCCGCTTTGGATGCCCTGATGGGTGGTGGTCGGCCGCAAAGTATTGCACTGGCGGTTTTGGTCGATCGTGGTCACCGGGAATTACCGATTCGCGCGGACTTTATCGGCCGCAACATTCCGACTGCACGTCAGGAACGTATTCGAGTCACCGTCAGTGAAATCGACGGTCACGATGGCATTGAAATTATTAACTAATAAACGTAATCAAACAGATGAGAAGGGATCGCAATGGCAGACCGCTATTTGATTCTTGAAGACGGCAGCGCCTACCTAGGCGAAGGCTTTGGCTCGCCAGCGGTTTCGACTGGAGAAATCGTCGTCAATACGAGCATGACGGGCTATCAAGAAATTATTACCAATCAAATTTATCATAATCAAATCGTTGCTTTTACGCAGCCGACGATTGGCAGTTACGGCATCAATCACGACAGCTATGAATCGATTTTACCCACGGTCAAAGGGGTCGTCGTGCGTGATGTCGCTAGTATCTCGACTAATCGGCAGCGACGTTGGTCATTGGACCAATACCTAAAACAACAAAATATTCCAGGAATCAGTCACATCGACACCCGGCACCTCGCCAAGCAGTTACGAGCTAGCGGTCCGATGAAGGCCAGCATCGTGGACGTGGCAGATGCCCACGCTTTTGACCAACTCGGTGCAACCGTGTTGACCAATCAACAAGTTGCCGCCGTCGCCACACCAAAACCATTTCCCAATCCAGGGACTGGTTTGAACGTGGTCGTGGTCGATTTTGGGCTGAAACACGGAATTTTACGTGAGCTTAGTAAACGGGCTTGCAACGTCACGGTGTTGCCATACACCGCCACGACCGAAGAAATTCTGAACCTTGATCCGGACGGGGTCGTCTTGTCAACCGGTCCTGGGAAACCACAAGACTTGCCGGACAGCGTGACTGAGATGATCAAAAATATTCAAAACCGGGTACCGCTCTTTGCAATTGGTCTCGGTCATGAATTGTTTGCGATGGCTAATGGTGCACAGATCATGAAGTTGTCACCCGAACATCACGGCACCAACCATCCGATTCGCGAAGTCATTACTAATCAGATTATTTATGCCTCACAGGGGCAAGGCTTTGCGGTCAATGCGGACACCGTTGACCGTAATAAATTAATTACCACGTTTGTTGATTTAATTGACGGGACGATTCAGGGCTTGCGTCTGCGCGATTTTCCAGCTTTTTCAGTCCAATTCTTCCCAGATGGCGCGCCCGGACCAACTGAGACGCGGGATATCTTCGATGAATTTGTTGAATCCATGCAACAAGCAAGGGGGCCAATCTGGTGAACAATCAAACCTTACAAAAAGTCCTGATCATCGGGGCGGGCCACAACGATATCGGCCGTGAAGGACAACATGATGCGGCCGTCACCCAAATCGGTGCGGCGATTCGGCGACTCGGTATCGCGGTCGTACTCGTGGATAACAACGCCTATTCAGTGGCGGCCGAAAATCGGTTTGCGGATAAGGTCTACTTAGAGCCGTTGACGGTTGCTGCTGTGACTAAAATTATCGAGGCCGAGCAACCCGATGGCCTGATTCCTTCCTTGGGTGGCATTCAAACGGTGACTCTGATTCAGGGGTTAATTCGAAATAACGTGCTTAAGAATAATCAGGTCAAGCTGTTGCAGTGGGATCAAGACGTTGTCGATATGATCGTCAATCCCGCCCTCATGAGTAATCGGCTGAAGGATATTGGCGAACCGGTGATTGCCTCGCAGGTCGTGGCCAGTACTGCAGAAGCGATGGCGGTCGTGCGTCACGTCGGCTTCCCGGTCATCGTTAAATCAGTGGCGCCACGGATTGAAGCGAGTCGGCAACTCTGTGAAGATGAAGATGAACTGCAACAAGCGTTAGCAATGGGCTTCAAAGTGTCAGGTACCAAGCAATGCATTGTCGAACAAAGTATTGTTGGCTATAAGGAACTTGAGTTTGTTGCCGTCCGTGACCAAAAGGACACCGCATTACTCGTCAGTGGGATGGAAAACTTTGATCCGGTCGGCATTCACTCGGCGGACTCGATCGTTTTTGCGCCGACGCAGACGATCACTGACCAGGAGTATCAACAGTTTCGAGCCGCGACGCTGAAAATCATGCGTAAGCTGCGGCTCAGTGGGTCCTGCCACGTTCAGTTCGCCTTGGATCCGGCAACTCAAAATTACTATGTCATTAAAGTGACGCCGTATTTTGACCGCACGATGGCCTTGGCCGCCCGCGCAACCGAGTATCCACTCGCCCTAGTTGTCGGTAATCTGATGGTTGGCATTAGCTTAGCCGAAGTCAAATTACCGGGGGCTTATCGTAAACAGACGGCCCTCATCGAACCGGTGCTCGACCATATCGTCTGTCGCATCCCAGTCTGGCCGTTCAATGTGCTGAATAAGGTCAGCCACCAACTCGATACGGTCACTGAATCGACTGGATCCGTGATTGGCGTGGGTCGCTCAACGGAAGAAGCTTTGCTGAAAGGGTTGCGTTCGACCGATGAATCACGGTATCACGTGATTGCCAATTGGCCACAGAACTATTCTGAAGGCGAATTGATTCAGCGCTTGATTCACCCACAAGCTGGGCGGATGTTGATTCTGCTAGAGGCACTGAATCGGGGCTACCAGATTGACGAGCTAGCTGAGTTGACCAAGATCGACGCCTTTTATTTCTATAAATTAAGTCATATTTTAGAAATCGAACGCGCTTTACGTGAGCGGCCTTTCGACGTCCACGCATTGGGACGGGCTAAATATTTCGGCTTTACCGATGAAGACGCGGCTGCTGCTTGGCAGGCTGAGGTCAGCAAGGTACGCCAGTTTGCACTGGAAAATGAAATTCGGCCGACGTTTAAAGAAATCGAACCAACGGCCGGCGAATTCACGGAACAAACCAGTACTTATTATTCAACTTATGAATTTGATAATGAAAGCCAACCGACTGCGGGTCGTCGCGTGGTCGTGATTGGCACCGGCGCCAACCGCATCGGGACCAATCATGGGAACGATTATCTCGTCTCACAGCTGTTGTTTTACTTGAAGAAGGCCAATTACGAGCCAATTTTGATCAACGCTAATCCGAACAGTGTGGCGATGACGCCGCAATTGGCGAAAAAGCGCTATGTTGAGCCTAAGCAGTATTCTGACATTTTAAACGTGTTGGCGATTGAAAAGCCGTTGATCGTCTTTACCACCTACCATGACTATCGACTGGGCCAACAGCTGATTCGGGATGGCTATCAAGTGATTCAAATCGATAACAGTTTGCCTCGCGAACAAATCAAGACGAACGATTCACCGGCCGTGGAAGTGATTACGGACGGAACGGATGTCTCAATTTTCGGGATCAGCGAAATTATTGCCGGTAATAATCTTCGTGGCAACGTGCGCGGTGCGGTCGAAGTCTTCCCAATTCGGGATAAGGCTGAAAATCAAGCGATTACGGCATTGACTGACGAAATCAAGCAACGGGTCCTCGCGATGGGCGCCCCCGGATTATATACCGTGCGCTTGGCAATTGCGGATACGAAGCTGCAACTGGCCACGATTGAACCGATGAGCATTGCGACTATGGCACTGATCAGTAAAGCAAGTGGCTCGAGCGTGACCCGCTTATTACTACACGTGAAGTTGGGCGAGTCGTTGACCAAGGTGATGTACGACTATCCAGACGTCAACCGCTTGAAGCCCGTTTACGTCCAGGCCAACACGTTCCCATATAATCATTTACAGATTTATGATGAAGTCGAAGCAACCGGCGAACCTGGTCACGCGACTGGGACGGTGATTGCCCATGGTGACACGTTGAAAGCGGCGTTGACGGCCTTGAATCAGGGCAATGAGGACACTGACTTCTAGGTTGACATGCCCATGTTCGCTTGACACTGTGCCGTTATTTGACCAACGTCATTAAGAAATATTGGCGATCGCAACCTAACCAAAACTTGGTCGGGTTGCGATTTTTGAGTTGCGAGTGTGAACTAACGATAACCAGTTAACATTGGAATCAATGGGGTAAAACGGATATACTGTAAATTTAGGTGCTTGAACGAGTATCAGAACAAAAGGGTTAGTTGGGGAGGAATTGAAGATGCGCAAACACAAAACGGCAATCGTGGTGATTGCACTTGCCGTCTTGGTCATGTGTAGTCCGTTACTATTGAATAATCACGCTTTATTAGGGGTGGATGGTTATTTTCAATACAATCGGATTTATGAGGCCGCGTTACAATTAAAAAATCACAATTTTAGTTTTATCAATCTGTATTCATTTCAGCAAGCGGGCCGGGTGGTCAACAGCCTCTACAGTCCGCTGATCACTTACATTGCCGGTGCGTTATTACTGCTAGTCGGCAATTGGTTTCGATTCCAAATACTCTCACTAGCAATCGTTTATTTTACCAGTGGGATGTTGATGTACGCGGCCGGTCAGCGGCTTCATTTTTCGAAACGGGTCTCGATCGCTTTGGGCGTGATTTTCTTAAGCTCTAATGTGGTCTACGGCTTCTTATTCGGTGTCACTTGGCGCTCGATTGCGTTTGGCTTATTGCCGTTACTCGTCGGTCCGATCCTAGATCTGTATGCCGGCAAGTGGGAGTTGTTACCGATGCTGAAGTTGGGCATCTACATTGGGTTGTTAGCGCAATTCCAAATCCTGACAGTTGCGTTAGTCCTCCCATTCCTAGTGCCATTTTTCATTCACGGGCTGTGGCGAACAAAATTCGAAGTTAGCGGATTACTAAACTTCGTGGCGGCGGTCTTGCTGGCAGTATTGCTCAGTCTCGATACCATTCTGCCATTGTTAGAAGTCTACCGGGGCAACACCTTGATTCCACCCGTTGCGATGGATATGGCACCCAATGCCAGTCTGATTTTTCAGCCGATCTATAATGGCGTCGACTCCAATAGCGATATCGTCTTGACCATTATCGTGTATGCACTGTTGACTGGTCTGGTCGTCTTCTGGCACCGCTTGACGCCATTCACAAAGTTATTTGCGACGGTCTCGATGGTCTATCTAGTGATTGGGACGACGCTATTTCCGTGGGATTTGATGCAAAAATCGTTCCCACTCTTGCAATCATTCTTGCAAATGCCACGCCGGATTACGCTGATTGGGACGCCGTTCATGTTGCTAGCGACAGTCTTGGTTTATCGTGAGGTGGCCCACACGCAGACCAGTGAAACACTTCACCGGAGCATTGGGATTGCGGCGACTTGCTTGAGTCTGATTTCGCTCATATTATGCACGCAAAAAGTCAGTCAAAACGTGCATTTTACGATTGCCGACTCGACGCCACTCGCGCAAGGGTTACAGACGGCTGATGGCAATGTGCATTCACGGCTGAAGTACATCAAACAACTGCAACCAGCGTTTCATACGCGGAAACTCGGACAGCTGATTGATGATGCTGATCGAACGACCCCGGACTACGTGCCCGTCACGCATAAGGTTATCACGGCCCCAGACGTTTACCATGCCTACACGCGGAATTTTTCTAAACAGAAATCGCGTTTTAAGCACCAAGTCATCCGTGATGGCATCAAGCTCACTTGGCATGCTAAACACGCGAAAGTCCAGACGCTACCAGTCGTCGCTTATCGTCGAACCGTGCTTGTGTTGAACGGCAAACGCGTCACATCAGCACAAATCAAGCATCATTGGATCGGTAATATTGGGCTGAAACAGCACCGTGGCAAGAACGTGCTCATCATCCGGTATCAAAGCAGTTTCGTTACCAAACTCGGAACGGTACTCGCAATCGTTGCGTGGATTGGTGTGCTAATTGCCTGGCCTATCACCATGCGACGGTCACGGCGGTCTGCGGCAGTGGAACAATAATCTGTCAATTTGGATATTAAGACCTTGTATCCGCGAGCGGTTATTGCCCGTGATTGGTCACAAGCGGCATCATCTGTTTAGGCGGATGATGCCGCTTTTTGTCAAGAACAGCGCTTTCATTTGTGGTATGCTTATCTTAACATTTTGATAAAGGATGGTTATGCAAATTGGCAAAGACACTATATTTGATGCGGCACGGTGAGACCTTGTTCAATCGGTTACACAAGATTCAAGGTGCGTGTGATTCACCACTAACGGAACGGGGTATTGCGGATGCCAAGCAGGTCGGCGACTATTTTCGGCGAGCACAGATCACGTTTGATCATGCCTACTGTTCGACCCAGGAACGCGCAAGCGACACCTTAGAACTCGTGACTCAGCCGTACGAACGGGTAAAAGGGATTAAGGAGTGGGGCTTTGGTGTTTTTGAAGGAGAATCTGAAGTCTTGAATCCCAAACCCGACCCAGTTCGGCGCAGCCACGGTGATTTTTTCTTACAATATGGTGGTGAAAGTGACTTACAAGTTCAGGCGCGCGTGGTCAAGACGTTGACGGAAATTATGGAACGTCCCAATCATCAGCAGGTTCTCGCGGTGAGCCACGGGGGCGCCAGCTTCATGTTCTTGCGAAAATGGCTGTCGATGGACGAAATTGAACGGCGGGGCATCGTGTTACACAATTGTGCCGTTTTGAAATATCGCTATGAAGCGGGCCAGTTCCAGTTTGATAAAGTGATTGATTGGTCGGCCAAGCCAACAGCTCAGATAAATTAAAATTATGTCAACTAGCGACTGATTGTCCAGTTTAGCGAAAATCGGTCGCGTTGTGCAAACAGCCTATTCAGAATTAACTGAGTAGGCTGTTTTTGTTTGCTTTGAATTTAGGGGTTAGGCGGGCAACTGGCAATGCAGCACATGACTTGTTTGCTATCAAGCCTGACTGTCACATGGGCACCCTTAAGCCCGCCAAAAAGTCGTGGTCGCTTGCTTGGTGTCAATATTGTACTGAATCGTCTGGGCCAGCAAGTCATGATTAACGGGTGTTTCAAAATTGATTTGCCAGAGCATCTTTGTGGCGTGGTCACCGTTGGCTTCGATAGCAGCTCGAAAATGGTCAAGCGTGGGGGTCTCTAACGCAATATTCAAGTGGTCCTTCGCCGTGCTAAAACCAATGATAAAGGTCCCGTGGTCAGTGAACATCGGCTGGTTCCAAGCCACGCGCGGGGTTAATTGTGGAAACGTTGTGTGGACCCAATTAAGCAGCGGAATCAGCTGTGCCCGTTGTGCGCTGGACTTACCAGCCTCAAAATACGGTTGAAGTACTGCCAGATCAGTGTGTAGTTGGTCAGCCATAATAAATCCTCCATAATAATTCGCCATAATTGTGTTGGTCTAAGTGTACAGAAAGGCGGAGCTGGTTGCAACCAAAAACGCCGTCGACGATGCCCACACATTTCGTCAACGGCGTTAGGTTTGAGTTTCCGAGTAAACGAGCCCACTACGATTCATTACTCGGCTGATTGTTTTAGTTGGTTAGGTCCCAATGCCAGTACGGATGGTGGTTTGCCACGTAAATGACAGTTGGGTGTGCTGATTGCGGTCGGCTTTGACGCCGCGTAATCGTTAGAGTTTGTTGATGACGCATAGACATCAGTTCCTTTCTTAATGAATACACTTAGTTTACGCGCCGTCGCTCGCAGTAACTACTGCATTTTCATAAGGCTAGCATAAGAATTTCTTAGAATTGCACTGGTGGGACGAGTAGGGCAATCTCACCTGCAAGGACCTGGGTGTGGTCCTTGCTCTGAAAAGGGCGGCACTCGCTGATGTCACAATGAGCGGCCACCTATCAATAACACGATCTAACTACCCAGCCTAGGACTCAGCCGATTCGAAGCGGACTGAGGGGCGAGTCATGTTCAAGTTTAATAAAGGATCCAACACAACCTGAGCGTGTGGTCACCCTAAATATTGTAACGGTTGGTCCCAATAGGCTTGGAGTTCATTAAAAAAGCGACTGAGATGGTCCCCGTCGATGGTGGCGTGATTGACCGTAATGCTCAACGGCATCGTGGTTGTGCCGGCCTCCTGCTGGAACTGACCAGCCTGAAAAATTGGGAAGAAGCTATCCAGCGGTTTGAACGGCAGCGGCGTGTAACTACTAAAATGAACACCCGGAAGGCTGCCGATATTAACCAGATTTGGGGTTTGCGGTGCTTTCGGCATTGGTCCTGGAACCGTACTAAATTCAGCTTGGTCGGCTAAATAGTGTTGATAAAAAGTTCGGAAATCAGTATCGTACGTTGTCCATAAATTGGCCATTGTCCGGTCCGCGTGCAGAATCGTATACGACGGGTGGAGCACGTCAAAGGTCACCAGTTGGTCGTTCAAATAGCCAACGCGCATTTCGGGATGGGTGGTCAGCAAGCGACTCACTAGGTAAAGATAAGCCGCGTTAAATTTGACCTGGTGGGCTTTTGTCCAAGTTAGAGTCCTAGTAACATCCATATTGACTGTGAGACTGAAACCACTGGGGGCCAGTTTTGTAAAATAATAAAAATACGGTTGGCGTGGCCAGGTTTCTTGGTCGATAGCAACAGCGTGCATGTTTGGTTTAGTGGTGGTCATTTAGTCTTCCTGCCAATCTTTTGGGCGCCGATTATAGCCATGTTCATCGAATGGTTGTAAATCGTGCAGCCATTTATTTTTGAGTTCCTTAAGTGTGGCGCGCATATTCGTGACAGCCGTTGTTTCCTTTTGCCACAAGACTTGATACGAAAAGTCGGCGGGCGACTGCTGATTCCAATCAGTCTGTAACGGATTGGCGCGATAAAAGTTCTTATTAAGATTGAGTTGATAAAAGGCCCACCGGTTATTCAAATTGGGGACAACATCAATCCAAATTTTGTGGTTGCGTTCATTTGTAATTTGAATGACGCCATAATAAGTTGGCGCTAGTTTGTATCTTTGCTGTAAATCGTGTTTTTCTGCTGGTTGCATGCTTTTAATCCTCCTGAGTCGTTGTACGCCAGTATTGCCGGCCATCGACAGTTCGTTTTAAGAAGCCGTAGTCGATCAGGTAGCGGCGCAGTGTGGTGTAATCAAAATAAATCGGTCGCAAATAAGTGTTGAGCTCGGCTTCACTGAGCGGTTGTTTCAGCGGAATTTCATCAATGATTCGGGTCAAAATCATGACGATCGTCTTTTGTTTCTTCGGCCAGCGCTTCAATTGTAATGGCTCGTGGTCAAAGTCGAAGTACTGCTTCAGCGTTTGGGCCACTTCGTCTTCAGTAATGGCAAAGCGGTCATCAACGATTCCGGGTTGTTCTGGTAAGGCGATCAGATCATTACTCGTCTGGCCACTCTCAAAGACGGATTGATAGATGGCCAGGTACAATTTCGCTTGTTTGGCTTTTTCACGAAAGGTAAATTTTTGATGGCGAATCGTTGCCGCCGCTAATTGAAGTTGTTTGGCTAAGTCAGCATCCTTAATGCCGGTCGCAAAAGCCGTCAGTAAATTTTGTTGCTTAGCGGTTAAAGTGTTATAGCGACTATCCAAGTGAATTAATGATGACTGGTTACCGCCATGGACGATCGTCAAGTGTTGTTCGATCATTTCGATCGCAGTGGTCGGTTCCCAACTGGCATCACAGTAGTTACAGGACGGAGCAGTGGCGGTTTGATGCCAACCGCGCTTTAAATCGTCGATCGTTAAATTAGTTAGGTTCATAAGGCCACCTCCAATGCTATTGATTATAAGGGCGTTTATCATATTTGTAAACATTAAATTTGAGCTTATGTTTATTATTACTATAAACATAAGCCTACTCAGACTGTTTACACTTTCAATAAACATAAAACATTTGTCGTGACATTGGGGTTGTTCGCGTTTCAAATTAACGACGCGCTTTAAAACCGGAAAAATGAGGACAGTGTAAATTAAACATCGCATATTTGGCATGGGTGGGCTCATCCGACACGCTTAATCACACATCCTCAGTTAATGTGTGATTAAGCGTGCTTTTGTGTAATCGGCCGACTGTTGCCAGCTATAGTCTAAGACGATGCTGTGTTAAGCCACACTAGCGCTGACACGTTTGTTTGTTAACCGTTACTTGCCATGGATCGTTTAGCAGGTAAAAAATCAGGTCATTCAGGGACGTCCCAGATGCTTCGTCTGCTGGCCTATCGTATAATCCGCGGTGTTGAATCGCTTGGATAGCGGTTACAACAGCTGCAGCCGGTTAGAGCCGATTTGACTGAATTTAAAATTTTTAGAAATCACCGAATGGCTATCGAAGTGTTAATCAAAAAGGAAGTGGTTGAAGTGACTGAAGCAATTTTAAGTGTCACGCATCTCAATAAGCGATTCAAACGCCAGCCGGTCTTGCAGGATGTGACTTTTGACTGTGAACCGGGACGCATTATTGGCTTGGTGGGCGCGAACGGTGCTGGAAAAACGACGATTATGAAATCGATTTTGGGGCTCATCCGTACTGAGGGCGCCGTGACAATTGCGGGTCAAGCGATGCAATTTGACCGGCATCCTGCATTGGCGCAGGTCGGGGCCCTAATTGAGTATCCGAGCCTGTACCCCTATCTGAGTGGCTGGGATAATCTGCGGTTGTTTGCGCGTGATCAGGACGTTGCGGCACAAATTCAAGCGCTTGTGACCCAGTTTGATATGTCCGATTATATTCATCGTAAGGCCCGGACCTATTCGCTAGGGATGAAACAAAAACTGGGGATTGCGCTGGCGTTCTTGAATCGTCCGCAACTGGTCATCTTAGATGAACCGATGAACGGGCTCGACCCACAAGGCACCAAGCAACTGCGTGATTTTATTATGGCTCAAAAACAGCAGGGGGTGACGTTGCTGATTTCCAGTCATATTCTAGGCGAATTACAAAAATTAGCGGATGACCTGGTCATTATTGACCATGGTCGCGTCATTCAGCGGACGACGATGGCCGCAGCTCTGGCGTTGACTGAGCATTATGTTGTGGTCGCGACTGAACATGACGGTCAGGCCAAAGCAGCCTTGACTGCGGCGGGTTATCAGTTAGCAGCCGGAACGCCAGTTAAACTGCTTCTAGCACCGGATCAATCAGTGGTGGATGTCTTAGCCGTGTTGCAACAGCAGCACATCACGGTGACAGATGTTCAACACCAGGACGCCGATTTGGAACAGATCGTGTTGACCTTATTAGCGTCATCTAAGGCCTAGGGGGTGGGGCAGATGATAACTTTATATCGACAAGAATTGCGTAAGTTGCTTAAGAAGCAATCGACGTGGTGGTGTCCCGGTATCTTAATCGCACTAGCAGTAACCTTTGCTAGTCTGGCACGCGTCAATGCCAAACTCTTCCCCGCTAAAGCTTTGTTCAATGATAATTTTGAAACGGGGCAATTCCTGGTCTTCTTTATTATGGGCACGGCTGCGGCGATGGTGACGATGGAATATCAATATGGAACCATCAAAACGGTCTTGACCCAGTCGTATACGCGGGGGCAGGTCCTGGTCAGTAAATGGCTGACGATGTTAACGTACAGTTTGATTTTATACGTGGGGACGCTAGGGTTGACGTTGCTGCTAAAAGTCAGTCTCCTCAACGATAAGTTCATGGTCTTTGCCCATCCTAGCTTTTGGAAGCAGTGGTTAGCCGCTACGGCCGGGGACTTCATGAATACTTGGTTGTTACTCAGTCTCGTATTACTCGTTGCGACGGGCTTTAAACGGTCAGGGATGGCGGTGGCTGTCGGCATCGTCGGGTACTTTTTACTTTCACTCGTCAACGTGCCGATGATCGCGCTGATTAAAAAGTACGCGTGTCTCAAATGGAATCCAATCAACATGTTCAACTATGCGTCACAGCTGCGGGTTGCGTCACTCAGCCATGTGACCAAGTTATCCAACGTGCAATTCTTCTGGGGTAACTTAGTCTATATTGGCCTTTTCTTGGCGTTAGGTTGGCTGTTGTTCCGGCGGCGCGAAGTGTGACGCTTATTCGCTAGGGACTGATGTAAGCTAACGATGATCTGAGCATCATCCAGAAAACTAGCTCGCTGGTGCACCGTTCCAGCGGCAAGTCAGATGCTTAAATTGCTGGCACAGATTGGTGGCACCAGTCGAAGATCAACTAAAAAAACGAGCCATTGGACAATCCGGTTGGGTTGCCAGTGGCTAGTTTTGGTGGTGATTATGTTGGTTTTAGTTCGGTGTCATTAAATGTCAATCAATGGGTGCTGGTTTTGATTGATCTAGTCCTGTTGCGATCAGGATAAGCCGCGTGTGGGCCAAACGAGCCGCTACCCGTTTAGACACTAATCTTTCGGTGTGAGCTGTTCGACAAGTTGGGCATCCGGTGAGACGTATAAGGTCTTTTGCCCCTCATAAATCACAAATCCAGGCTTGGCGCCGTTTGGCTTGCGGATTCGCCGTACTTGGACGTAATCAACGGGGACCGTCGCAGAATCACGCGCCTTTGAGAAGTAGGCAGCCAAGTTGGCCGCTTCCATCAAGGTCGTTTCACTCGGGTGATCAGAATGCACGATGACGTGAGAACCCGGAATTTTCTGCGTATGCAACCAATAATCACTCTTATGAGCAGTTTTAAGCGTCAACTGGTCATTTTGTCGATTGTTCTTACCGACTGAGATGGGGGTGCCATCCGTTGCAACAAACGCCTGTGGCTGACTAGGCCGCCGTGAACTACGCTGCTTCTTCTTGGTATGATGTTGCTTCAGATAGCCCTGTTGCGTCAATTCTTCGCGAATTTCGGCGATGTCGGCTGGGCTGGCTAATTCGATCTGGGTCTGAATGTTATCCAGGTAGTCGATTTCAGCCTGCGTCAAGTCAATCTGTTCACCGACATAGCCGACCGCATTCTTTTGTTTCTGATACCGCGAGAAGTATTTTTGGGCGTTGCGTGAAGGTGATAACTGGTTAGACAACTGAATTTTTAATGGTGCATTATCATGATAATAATCAGGTAATGTAATTTCAGTCATTCCGCGTTTGACTTCGTGTAAATAAGTCGTCAGAATTTCACCTTTCAGCCGAAGTTCATCAGCTTGCTTAGTATTAGCTAAAGTCTGTTCCAGCTTTTTGAGCTTGTTGCGGTTCTTCTTCAGGTTATTTTTGACGACCCGAATCAAATTGCCGGCTTGTTGCTGGACGCGTTCGCGTTGCGCTGCATCCGCATAGTAAAAATCGAGCAACTGACTGAGCGTGTCAAACTGGCGGGTAGCCGGGCCAAAGTGGTCGAACTTGCCGGCTGCAAACATCGTTTTACGATTTGGCAAGGTGATTAGCGTTGGTTCTGGATGATCGAACTGTGCCAAGAAGGCTTGGTAGTGTGCAGCTATATCACCTGGTTGGTGCAAGTCAGCAGCCAACTGTTGGGCACTGTCGCGACCTAAACCTTGATAGTGCTGCTGCAACTGCTTAGCGAGGACATCTTCGTTTGGATAATCGCGCACCAATGTTTGATAATCGGTATTGGGCGTGAACGGATCGATTTTGTCTTGCTTGGGTGGCTGGATATAGGTGGCACCGGGTAGTAACAACCGGTAGCGGTTTTGGTCGGCGCCCACGTGCTTGATGACATCGATGATTTTGCTCGTTTGATCATCAACTAAAATGACGTTACTGTGCCGCGCCATGATTTCGATAATCAACGTCAGTGTCTCAGCATCACCTAACTCGTTGCGGGTTGCGACAGTCAGGTGAACGACCCGGTCATTAGCCATCTGGGTGACGGCAGTGACGACTGCGCCTTGCAAGTACTTCCGCATCATCATCGCGAAGTTCGTTGGTACGGCTGGATTGACGTATGGAATTTGGGTGGTCTGAATCCGTGGATAGGTCGGATCAGCCGATAGCAAGACTGGATAATTCTGCCGATTAGCACGAATCGTGAGGATTAACTCGTTTTGGTAGGGCTGATTAATTTTGGAAATACGACCGCCAACTAAGGTTTGGCGTAATTCGGTGACCATCGCATGGGTGAATAAACCATCAAAGGACATGTGCTCACTCGCTTTCTTAAAGTTTCGTTTATAAACTGTCCGCGGACAGTTAACCGGCTACTAGTATACCGTTATTCAGGGCTTAAAGACAAGTTACCGACCCGCGGATGCCAGGTGTTTTAGTAAGCCCAGCAATTTGGACGTCGATTTGTTCCCAATAAACAGATCCATTTGAAAATTCCCCAGATTTTGCCGGTGTGCGGGCACGAACGGATAGTGGTGGGCGTTACAGTTCGCCTGCCAAAGCTGAAATTCGGTTGAATTAGCGCCTAAATGTTATATGCAAAAACGATTTTACCGGCTTTGATTTCAAAAAACCATCGTAATTATCGGTTTAATATTGTATAATACAAATGTGAATTATTGTTGAGAGGAATGAAGGACATGAAATCAAGCTTAACGGCACTAGCAGAGACGGCTAAACTCCAAACGGCCAGCTTAAAACAATTGACCAAGGCACAAGGGGTGACGGTTGCGGAATGGCAATTACTGATCCAATTGAACACGGGTGCGAACACGCAAGAAAAATTAGCCACGGCGATGCAATTGGATACCTCAACACTTAGCCGGCAACTCGCCAGCCTCGTTAAAAAGGAGAAACTCAGCAAGGAAGCGGTCGGCCGCGACCGGCGCCAACTTGTTTATACGATTACGCCTGCTGGCCTGACTGCACTCAACGCGATCAACGCCGCCTATGAGCAATTTGAAGCCGACGTTTTTGACAAGTGGCCCCAAGATGAACAAAACTTATTGCGGATCTTGTTGAATCGCCTCAACAAATCAGTCAGTCGGATTTTAGAACCCTAACTTTCCGAGCGGTCGAAGGTAGAGTCTCGCTTAATTTTATGCTATGATGTTTGATATTACTTAAGATAAGAAGTAGGTGTAAGTCATGAAGATTGCTGTTGTTACTGACAGCACGAGCTATTTGACACCGCAAGAGGTCGCGGACAACGATATTCATGTCGTGCCGATTCCGGTTATTATAGATGGAAAAGTGTATCAAGAAGGGGTCGATATCAAGACTGACGACTTCTATGCCAATATGAAATCTTTCAAGTCATTCCCTAGTACGTCGCAACCACCCGTGGGGGAAATGGTGGCGTTTTACAATCGACTTGGTGATCAAGGTTACGATGCCGTCATTAGTATTCATTTAGCTAGTACGATCTCCGGCTTTTACAATAGTCTAATGAATATGCGCGACATGGTCGATAACATTCAACTTTACCCGTACGATTCACAAATCACGGTGCGGTTGATGGGCTATTTGGCACTAGAAGCGGCGCGGATGGCGAAAGCTGGTCGTTCAGTCGATGAAATTCTAGCACGGTTGGATGACTTACGAGCTTCCATGGGCGAGTATTTTATTGTCGATGATTTACAAAATTTAGTGCGGGGCGGCCGGCTATCCAACGCTTCCGCTTTTATCGGTAGTGTGCTACGAATCAAGCCATTACTGACCTTTGATGATGACAGTCATGAAATCGTGGCCTTTGAAAAGGTCCGCTCGACCAAGAAAGCACTGGCGCGTGTCGAACAGCTCTTCGCACAAGCACAAGCGAAGGTCGATTACCCGTTGCGAGCCATCATCGTTCAAGGCAATAACTTAGCGGCAGCTGAGGATTGGAAACAAAAGCTGCAGCAGCAGTATCCTGACATGCCAATTGATATCACGTATTTTGGCCCGGTCATTGGGGCGCATTTAGGTGATAAGTCGCTCGCGCTCGCTTGGTTGAAAGATATTGACAAGGCTTATCCAGATGCAGATTAAATTTGAAGCGACGCCCGCCAATCGGGCAGCAGCGTACGCCCTGCGTCAAGCGGTCTTCGTTGAAGAACGGGGCATCGCAGCGACGGTTGAGTTTGATGAGAAGGACACCGACGAGCGGCTGTACGGAGTGGCCTACTTGCGTCGGGACTTGCCGGTGGCGACCCTACGCCTGGAACCACAAGCGGACGGGGTCATGCGTTTTGGCCGCGTTTGTACGCGTCAAGCGTATCGTGGTCAGGGCCTTGGCCAGCAGCTATTAACCGCCGCCGAAGCTTGGGCCGTGACGCATGGCTATCAACTAGGTACGATTCACGGCGAGCTTACGGCGCAGTCATTTTATGAGCGCTGTGGCTATCAGGTTACCGCTGGCCCCTATGATGAGGACGGTGCGCCCGTGGTCGTCATGCACAAGCAATTATTCGGATAACAACCAAACGGCGCTGGCAGATTTGTCAGCGCCGTTTTGCACTAGTAACATTGATTATATAGCGTGCCGTCATCTAAATAGGTGGCACATACCAACAACGCAACTGTGACAAACGACGGCTGGTCGTCAAAGTCGAACCAGCCTCGTGATGATGAAAGTGAGGAGAACAGATGGAACAAAAAACACGGGCTGATTTAAAGGTCGAAATTAAACAATTATTCAAAGGACGTTGGAAAGATGCCATTTTACTGTGCATCATTGTCAGTTTGCTATCGATTTATAGCATCATGTCCAATTATTCTGATCAAATTCGCGGGACCAGTCCAACTTCCAGCTGGCATTCAGCGAGTCGATTGGGCACGGTGACTGGCCAGCAAGTCACGTTAGTCTTAGCTACCTTAGCTGGCGTCCTGCTGGTGCAAATCGTAATCGCCTTGGTCATTCAGCTTTTCCGGATTGGCACTAGTTATGCGATGCTGGACTGGGTCCGCAATCCGGAACGCCAGATTCATCCAGTCAGCGATTCGACCGTGGGCTTTACCAAGAAATACGGCTGGTCATTAGTCGGACTGACGATTTATCGCGTCGTCTTGATTTTTTTGTGGACGTTATTATTCATCGTCCCCGGAATCATCAAGGCGTACGCTTACTCACAAACTTATTTTGTGTACAAAGATATGCTCGCTCAGGCGTTAGCTGACGGCCAACCGCGGCCCCGTTTTCGGGATGTCGTGACTCGCAGTCGTCAACTGATGGTCGGCCACAAGTGGCAATTTTTCGTGTTACAACTGAGCTTCTTGGGTTGGGCAATTCTGAGCGCTTTGACTGCTGGTATCGGCCAATTATGGCTGACGCCGTACACGTATGGCGTCATGGCTAATTATTATGATAATTTACAATTAAAGGCCTAATATTCTGATATCAGCTTCTGCACATTTTCTTGATTGTTTCTTTTATCATCCGGGGGACAAATCGCCCAAAATATGGTAAACTGTCGAAAGCAAGAAAGGAAGTGCGATAGTTAATGCCTGAACAAAAACAGACGCGCATGTCACGCTTAAAAGCGCGTGAGGCAAAAAATGGCAAGCGGGGACGGAAGGCGAGTTCTCAAGGGACCCCCACGCCGCCACCAACAACTAATTCTAAGCTATCAGGTGGATCCAAGCGTTCGTCGACTGAGCCGACACGTTCAACTGAGCCGACTCGTTCAACCGAACCGACGCGGTCCACGACGGATCCTAAGAACCCGCAAACGCCAAAATCGCCACATAAAAAACATCACGTTTCGTTATGGTTATTGGCTTTAATCGTGATTGCGCTCGGGGGGACGATTGTCTACTTCGTCAAAGCTGCTAGCAGCCAAGACCTCGTCGAGACGACCAGTAGCTCAAGCAGCAGTAGTCGAAAAGCGCATAAGAAATCATCTTCAAAGGCGTCGAGTTCCTCGAAGAAGAAAAAGAAGAAGTCGAGTTCTAGTGACAGCGATACGAGTAGTACTGCTGATACGACTGATACTAGCAGTGATTCAGATGGAACTGATTATTCAGCACCAACCGATAACACGACCGCTGCCAGCTCAACGACTACGGCAACTTCGTCATCAGCGACAACTAGTCATGCGGCTGCATCGTCGAGCCACCATTCTTCCACCGCATCGTCCGCTTCAAGTTCAACGAGTGCTGCATCACATTCGTCATCAACTTCGAATTCGTCAAGTTCAACTAGCTCGAGTTCTAAGAGCTCTGGTAGTTCGACGAGTTCCGGTAAGACGTTTAGCACCTTGGATGAAGCTACGGACTACGGGGAAAATACCGTTAGTGGTAATTACAAAGTCACCACGGATAGTAATGGCTCATATCACGTCACCCACTAGTGCCCAATGCGCTTGATTTCTCACTAGGCTTTTGCGCTGAGATTGGGTATAATAGCCTTAAAATGATTGTAGGAATTGAGTGATGGAATTGAATCGCAATGTGGAAGTTAAATATCCCGCCATTTTTCGTGATGAAGGGACTTATTGGGACGTTCGGTTTCCGGATGTACCCGCCGCACAAACTTTTGGCTCAAGTGTCCAAGTTGCTGCGGACAATGCAGCCAACGCGTTAGCAATTGCGCTCTTTGAACGATCACTACCGGCGGCCTCGGACCCGCAATATTGGCGCCTTGCATCGACGGAATTCGTCGTGTGGATCACCATGGCGGATGTCCAGTTTGGCCCTGGTGCCGATACTCCAGAACCAATGAACTAAATCGCGATAAGTTGAAACGGGTGGAGACTGTATTTGCAGTTCTCGACCCGTTTTCTTATGGCCGAAAGAAGGCGTTCAACCTTGCATCATTTACCGTTAATCTTCGATACTGAAATTGCAAAGGGCAAACCGGAGAATATTCGTCATCCGCAACACGCTTGCCCGTTTTGTGACCGCCAACAGTTGACGGACATTCTGGCGACAGAAAATGACCGGATCTGGTTGTTGAATAAATTTCCAACGTTACAAGCGACCTGGCAGACGATCGTCATCGAATCCAGTGACCATACTGGTGATATCTCAACCTATTCATCCAGTCAAAATCGCGCCGTCTTCGCGTTTGCAATCAAGCACTGGCAAGCCACGATCGCGAGCGGGCGTTTCAAATCGGTCTTGCTGTATAAAAATTTTGGCCCGCATTCTGGAGGTAGCTTGCGGCATCCGCACATGCAAATCGTGGGCTTGACGGCGGTCGACGGCTATGCCAAGATCACTGCCGCTAATTTAACTGGCTATCCAGTCATGACAATCGGGCCCGTCGCAGTCACGATTTTTGACCAACCAGTGATGGGGTTCGTCGAATTCAACGTCACAGCACCACTGACGGCGATTGCCACGTTGGCGGATGCGGTTCAAGTCGTTGTCCGTTATCTCCTGCACACTTACTTTCAGGGACGCTGCGACAGTTATAATCTGTTCGTTTATCCGCAAGATTCGCAAATTACCGTAAAAGTGGTGCCACTCTTCAATGTGTCACCTTACTACATCGGCTATCAGCTCACTCAGGCTGATACCCCGAAGCGGATGCGCGCGATTGCGGACGAGTTACGGCAGAAATTTGCTACCGCTACAGATTAAGAAGCGCAAAAAACGCACGTTAGACCTATGAAAGTGAGGCCTGACGTGCGTTTTAGTTATTGGTCGTGGTTGTCAGCTGGTGCAGCATTAAGTTAGCTAATTAAGTCCAACCAGTCAAGCTTCGGTTTAACTTGTACAACCAAGCGAGGGCTTGTCAGCAATGTGCGCAATAAGTAGGCAGTGGCACAAAGTTGGTGGTGAACAGTTAGGCGCCATCCAATTCGACAAATTTAGCCTGAATTAGTTCTCGGTCACGGCGTGCGGTTTGACTTTTAGCAGCCAGCCTAAGCCCACTATTAGAATGAGCAGGCCGCTAGTCCCAAACGTCAAAGTAAAGCCCCAGTGTTGTATCAGCCACCCGATGCCGGGAAAGCTCCCGACCATCGCGAGGCTGAACCCCATACTAGCAACACTCAGTAGCGTTGCGCGTTGCCCATTTGGAATCAGCTGATTATAGTAATTGGACAGTAGCGGCGCTAATAGCGCTTGCAGCCCGTTGATCACCAGGTAGGCGCTGATTAGCCAGTTGGGTGCTGAATTGAATGACCCGAGCAAGGCGATTGTTAAGCCGCCACATAGGCCAATCAGTAGCCGACGTTGGGCGAAATGAGCTTGTAGCCACGGCGTCAGCTGGATGGCAGCGACGTTGACTGCCAGACCAATCACGAGAATCGTCGTGATTTTTGGACTAGTGAAGTGGCGCGCCGTCATCACGGTTTGAAAGTAATAGTAATACGTGGTGCTGACTGCCGAAAAGACGGCATCAAACAAAATCAAGGCGCGTAAACGTGGTTGGGTTTGAAGGACGTGCCAGGCTGCCACGGTGATTTGTCGGAGACCAGGGCGGCTTTCAGTCGGTGCTACGACGGCCGGAATCTTCAGACCGGCAGTGAGCAGTACGGCAACTAAGGCCGCAACTAGGTAGATCCAGTACGTCCAGATGAGGTGGTGGCCCAATAACCAGCCCGCTAAGACGACGCCCACGGTATCCGCAATTTCAATCGTGGTATTTAAAACGGTCGTCACGTGCGGATAGCTGCGCGTCGCATCCGCGGCGACTAAACTGTCGTATTGTGCCGCGGCTAATGTGCCGGATTGTAAATTGTACGCCCACGCTTGTAGCACGAAGGCTAGTAGGAACCAACCAAGACTGTGCGCGGTCAACATGATAATGGCGTGACCAATAGCCATCAGGCGGCTACTGATCAACACACTGCGGTAACCAAAGCGGTCCGCAATTACGCCTGAAGGGACTTCTGAGAGAAAGCTGGTCAGGTGAAAGATGCTCTCACATAAGCCAATCGCAACTAATGAGAGGCCCCGTTGCTGGAGAAAGATCACCCAAAGCGTGGTGATGCCTAAAAACGAACAGGCGGCATAGCCGTAACTCAGTTGGAGGTTACGGCGGATCAGTGGTGATAACATTGAGATAAACTCCTTAGTGTCACGGGACAAAAAAAGACGACCCAATCGTCGTCTTTTGAGTCCGTGACGGTCCGATGGTAGTAAGTGCTCATTTAGCTTGGAAAAAGGGCAGACTGCGCCCTCTGGCCGTTCAAAGTTGCAATTGTCATCCGTTTAAGGTTCAGCCAAGCTAAAATCTTCACCATCAATACTCACCACTTTCTAATTTTCTTAGTTATCTGTTAGAATTTTAGCATAGGGGATGCCGATTAGCAATCCCTGCTGCTTGCGAGTTTGAGGGCCGGTCATTAAGTCTGAATGTGGTATGATATTAAGTAAATGAACAAAGGGACCGGGCTAACACGACAACTTAGCCTGGGGCCCACTATTGGAGGAATAGGCATGCAAAACTTGATTCCAGGCGATATGCTTGAAGTTGGTCAAAAATTAAAATGGGAATTAGATGCGGGCATGACCGCGGATGAAAGCAGTGTGATCAATGACGCGGTCTTAGCAGGCACACAGTACTTTGTCGACGAAGCGCTGGAAGGCAGCTACTGGACAGTCAAGTGGGCGGATGACCACCAAGCCATCGACATTTATGGAACGACTGGCAGTGTCGTCGGCCAAATCAAACCACTGAGTGCGAGTCTTGAGGCCGATTTTCGCCAGGATTCGCAAGGCTTATTTATTCGAATCGAAAAAGAAGTTGCGGTGATCGTCCGCGATAACTAAACCGCGTTAACGAGGTGATTAAATGTTTGAACCAGATGAGGAACGTTTTGCAACCGTCGGACTTGCGGATCAGCTTCCAGGAGCCGTCATCGATAGTATTTGGGAAATCACTGACCAGGATTTGAAGGGTGTGGTCCACTTACCACAAGTCCTTCAATTTGCGCTACTTGCGCGCAACGGCCAGGTCACGGTGATTTTTGAAGCCCGCCACGTCGCTATCATGGAATTTGATTTACCGATTGCCTTTCAGCATGGTTTCCCGGAAACGGTCGCGGTGTTAGACGATGGGCGAACTCAAACGATGATGTTGATGGACGAATTAGCTGACTGATCAAAAAAATTAAAACGATTATCGACGCGTATGTCGTGGGTGCTACCACGGGATATCTAGGTGGATAATCGTTTTTTAGTTTAGAATAATGGCTACTCGTCCTTGCAATGCGTTGTTGAATCGCACTGTTTGTTAAGGGCGCTTTTTGCGGTCGTGTTTGACTAGGCAGTTATCTGCTTAACTTGTATAATAAGGATAGCAGCGGTATGGAACGGGTATTGAGAATGGGATGACGTTTTGAATGGTCGCAACTTGAACTGATCAGACGCCAATGCAAGGACTAAGTGTTATTGACGCACGATTGACTGGTCAAACGGCGACGCGCCGCCTAGGTATCCACGTTGGGGTCAAACCCGCGTGTTCCGCGGCCGCTGGAATTGTAGAAAGGTGTGGATTTGATGGCAAAGACAGCAATTTGCATTGTCGATCAACAGCGATACCAGGTCGTTGACGGCATGCGATTAGAAGAATTGGAATCGGGATTACGGCGGATGATCATGGCCGATTTCCCGCAGGCGCATAACAGCAGTTTTATTTGTAGCGAGCACCTCGTCCATTATCGGCTCGCCAAGATGGATGCCATGATCGAAAATGATTATCGACAAAACGATAAGGTCAATGCGCAGCTTTCGAAAATTTTAGCGAACCATACGTACCGAGTCGTCGATGTTAACAGTGAACTGGAACAATCGCTGACATTCGGCCAACGGGTGGCGGATGCCGTTGCACGGTTTGGTGGGAGCTGGGCGTTCATCATTTCATTCGTGCTGGTGATGCTCGTGTGGATGCTACTGAACGTCTTACCGATTTTTAGCCATCATTTCGATCCGTATCCCTTTATCTTACTGAACTTGTTCCTAAGTATGGTGGCGGCGATTCAAGCGCCACTGATTATGATGAGCCAAAATCGAGCGGCCGAGTATGATCGACTGCAAGCGACCAACGATTTTAAGGTCAATTCAATGTCCGAAGAAGAAATTCGCGTCCTGCATTCGAAAGTCGACCATTTGATTCAACAAGACGAACCCAACATGCTGGAGATTCAAAAAATGCAGACGCAGATGTTGGGTGAGATTCAAGCCCAGGTTAACGAACTGCGGCGACTGCAACCCAGACGGCGACGGAATCAAAGCTAGAGATTCTCTAGCCCAGCAATCGAGTTGTGGTGCCGCGTGAAGCATGCTGATGTGGCATGGTCAGAGAGACGCAATCACGGCCGGCTCACAAACTGGATGCGTCATGTCACTTTACCTAACCGTAATCACGGCCCCGGCTGAGTCACGAGACCAGACTTAATTTAAATATTGTGAAACTAAAAACGACGACGCTAGCTTCAAGTTAGCGTCGTCGTTTGTTATTCTGAATGGCTGTCCAATGAACGGTGCTGGCGGATGCAGACCATTAACTCATTTTCAGTGGTTATTTATATTTCGTTTCTAAGGCACTCATCCAGTAACCGAGTCCAATGCCGATTAGCAGCGCCACTGCACTAAATAAATACGTGCTCAAGGTCGCGTTGGCGTATGAGATGCTTTCGGCAGCGTATGGATTTGGAATCAAAATCAGCAGGGTGCTAGCCAGCACGATGCCTAGAATAAAGTGATAGACTCGTGAATGGAACTTGATGAGCAGGTAATCCATTAACTTTGAGAACAAGGCCATCGCTAAGATCCCACCGATCGCAATTGGTAAATAGACGCCGACGATATCGAATTTTTTAAAGCCGGTCAACATTGGCGTAAAGAGGCCTAAGATCAGGAGTAAGTTAGATGGGCTCAACCCAGGCACTAACACGCCCAAAGCAATCAAGGCTCCGGCAACGATAAAGCCTCCAAAATTAGCTGGTAGCGTGCCAAATAGTTCGCTCATAAAGTACAGCAGGCCCGCGCTAATGAAGAAGGTCCCAAAGAACCAGACCAGATCTAACCAATCGCGCTTGGACTGGCTTACTGCCGTTTTCGTTAAGGCCGGTAGCGTTCCAATGATTGCCCCAGCAAAGCCCCATAAAACGATGACTTGGGCATGTGCTAATAAATATTCTAATGGCGCGGACAAGGCTGCGATTCCGACGATGCCCCCGAGACCGACCGGGACAAAGTACCAGAAGTCCCGTTTGAAGTTTTGGCGAAAATGGGCCATGAAACCCAGCAAGCGTTCATAAATACCCAAGATTGCGGCCAATACGCCACCAGAGACCCCCGGTAGGATGAAGCCGAGGGCAATCACGATGCCCTTGAAGAAACGTTTCCAGAAAGTATCAGTGGTTTTAGTTGACATAAGTAAGCTCCTTTTGTGCTAATGACTGGTATTTCAGAATGAATCAAAGTACCTAAATATACCAGATATCACGGTTGCTGGCAATCGAAACCCGCAAATGTCCGGTTAAAATTAACCAAAAGTTGCGAAGTCCAAACATTTATCATAAAATGAATGGACATGAAAAAATCTGTAATTTTATGAAAATTATTATTAAATTGGATTAAAGGAAAGTTGAGGTCATATGGAAAATCAGCAGCTTGCCCGTAAATTAAAGCGGCGGCATGTTCAAATGATTGCACTGGGTGGTGCCATTGGGACGGGGCTATTTCTCGGTTCCGGCTCGGCCATCAAGCAGGCCGGACCGTCAATTTTGTTGGCCTACGCAATTGGTGGGTTCTTCTGTTACTTGATGATGCGTGCGTTGGGTGAATTATTGCTCTCAGATACGCGGTTGCATTCATTTTTGGAATTCATCAACCGCTATTTGGGGAAACGATTCGAATTCGCGATTGGTTGGACTTACTGGCTGTGCTGGATCAGTCTCGCGATGGCCGATTTGACTGCCAGTGGGATCTATATTCGATATTGGTTCCCGTGGATTCCACAGTGGGTCACACCGTTAATTATTATTTTAATCTTGCTGGTATTTAATATGTTATCCGTCAGTGCCTTTGGCGAACTCGAATACTGGTTCTCGATGATCAAAGTCGTCGCCATTATTGCGTTAATCGTGACGGGTGCCATTTTGATTGGGTCATCCGCGCACGTCGGCGGTCAAACGGTGTCTATCACTAATCTGGTCAGTCACGGCGGCTTTTTCCCTAAGGGTGTCCAGGGCTTCTTGATGTCTTTCTCACTGGTCATCTTTGCCTTCACTGGTATCGAAATGGTCGGTATCACCGCTGGGGAAGCGGAAAACCCTGAAACGGAGCTGCCTCGCGCCATTAATAGTCTCCCGATTCGAATCTCGTTTTTCTACGTCGGTGCGTTATTCGTGGTCATGTCGATCTATCCTTGGGACCAGATTACGACTAGTCAGTCACCATTCGTGCAAGTCTTCAGTGATATCGGCATCAAGGCGGCCGCTAGTATCATTAACTTCGTCGTTTTGACTGCCGCATTATCAGCCTGCAACAGCGCAATTTTCAGTACGAGTCGGACGCTATTTACATTAGCGCACGGTCAAAATGCCCCGAGGTGGATGGGTAAGGTCAACCGTTACAACGTGCCTGCGCAGTCGCTCTTGTTCTCATCACTGATTTTATTGATCATTGTGGCGCTAAACTACGTGATTCCAAGTACGGTTTTCACGTTGATCTCAAACGTCGCAACCACCAACTTTATCATTGTCTGGTGTGCGTTACTTGTGTGTCATTTGGTCTACAAACGGACCGCGGACAGTGCAAACAATCCGTTCAAATTACCATTGTTCCCACTGTCTAACGTGGCGACACTAGTCTTTTTTATCGCAGTCACCGTTATCTTGTGTTTTGATACCGTCAACCGCTGGGCAGTCATCGGGTCAGTCGTTTGGTTCGTGGCGCTACTCGTGATTGAACGGGGGATGCACCGGGTGCAATCAGAAAATTAATTTAAATCAGAAGACACCGCTAATCAGGACAATCACGTTAATTTACGTTAATTGGACTGCTTAGCGGTGTTTTTTTGAGTGCAAACGGCGCGCATTAAGCAGTCAGTTATTCTATAATTAAGTCAATCAACTTGGACACCGTTGCCAACTTGGGCAAGCGGTCCAGTTGTGAATCATTATTGGGGAGGGATTCACATGCGTTTTAAATCATTATTCATCCTACCACTTGCACTCCTATTAGTCGGCTGTAGTACGAATCAGTCCACGACCAAAAGTGACGCCTCGTCGTCATCAGCACGCAAGACCACGACCGTTTCGAAGAAGGCCAGTGTCAAGCAGTCCAAAAAAGCGGCTACAAAATCTAAGTCGAAGGCGGCCGCGACTTCAACGAGGCAGACGTCTAAGCAAACGACGAGCAGTTCAAAGCAGTCTAGCACGGCAAAGGCATCCTCGTCTGCCAGCACCCAGTCGTCAACCAAGGCCACAACGACGACGAATGGCACGACTCGGTTAGCCACGCTTAATCAGCAACTCACCAAAGCATTAGGGAACGTTCTGTTGCCACAAACAGATGGTCTGACCAGCGGCAGTCAACAGTTAAACGTCCGCTACCAAGGCAGCCAAGCGAACTACACGGTCAGCTACAGTGTTGGTCAAACCGCGCAAGCGTTTAATAGCCAAGCCGTCGCTAAAGAAACGCCGTATGCGACGGTGAATAAGAAGACTTACGCCTCTAATCAGGCGGCGGCCCAAGCCATTGGTCACCGCAATGCTTCAGATGCTAAGGGGCTACCAACCGTCGACTTAGGTCATCAAATTACTGGCTACCTGGATTCAGGTGCCGGGCAGCGCTATATTTTGTGGAACGAGGGCCAGTGGTCATTACAAGTCCACACCTATACCACGCAAAACGATTTAGGGGTCGCTTTAGCCAAACAAACGGTCAACACCCTGGAAAGTTACTATTTGCCTGCACCTAAGTCAGTCGGATCAATTGAGCTAGAGGCAATCTCCACGGATGGCTTACGACAAGTGATTCAGTGGCAAGCTGGACGAGTGGTTTACAAAGTCAGTGCACATGACGCCACTACGGCGATCAAACTCGCTGCTAGCATGCAATAGTGCCATTTAAATCTGAACAAGTTACTGGCGGATGTATTCTTGCCAGTGAGGCATCTAAAAAGGCTGTGTCACGGATAGCTAATCTGGGGACACAGCCTTTTTATGGAATTTTAGTTGGTCAACAAATCGGGACGTGCTCACGGACAGTCACTAGTTTGAGCGGTGCAGTAATGGTGCTTCTAAATAACAGCTACCGAGACACCTGGTTGCGCTCAGTAGCAGCTCATTTTAAGACTGCGGCATCCGTAACTGCCGCTCTAGGTCCACCGTGTTTTTCAAGATCAAGTCCTGGTCGGCGAGCGCGATGATTCGGTGATGCGTCAACACCTCAGAATCGACTAACGATTGGTAAATGCTGGCCGCCACGACCCAACTGGTATCGGTATCATAATCGCGGGCATGCAATAAGTCATAGCCGTCGCTAGTATCGAGATAGACTTGAAAGCCAATACCTAGGCGTGCTTGGAGCCGTTTGGCATAGCGCTGATACAGGGCCCGATTAGCAGCCGTATCAGGTGTCGGCCCGACGATGCGGTCACCTAACTGTAAGGTTGAAACTAAGCGTACTTGCATGTTCCGGACCTCCTTTACGTTGAAAATGCTAATCTTATTTTAGGCTAAACGTCGGTAAAAATAAAGACACGCGGATGACTGACGGTCAACGCGTGTCTAACAAGTGAGCAATGGATCAAACTAGAAGGTTAATGAGAACTAGTCCAGCCAGGCCGATTAACAGTGCATATCCGAGTCCTGGTAACAACGTTTTACGAAGAATCGCACCTTCCTGGCCACTGAGGCCGACGACTGAACTTACGGCAACAATATTGTGGACGCAGATCATGTTACCGGCAGCCGCACCGACCAATTGCGCGGCCAAGATAACGGTCGTACTTAAGTTGGCATTGGCTGCGATGTCGGCTTGAATCTGGGCAAACGTCAACGTGGAGACCGTGGTACTTCCAGTAACGAACGCGCCCAGTTGGCCGAGAAATGGCGCCATGATGATCCAGACACCCGCGAGGTATTTGGCCACAAACTTGGCAATGTACATCGGCATGCTGGGTAGCGCTGCCTGATTCAGGTCTGAATTAGTAAAGACCTGGACCATGATCAAGGTGACGCCCAATGCAATCGCGGTGTTGCCCATTGACCGAACGACGGTACTGGCAGTTGGCAGCAAGGGCTTTAGTGAGCGGGCTTGTACTAGTAAGCCAATGATGGCGGCAATTGCCAAAATCGTTCCGGGTGAATATAACAGTTCCCAATCCGAATTGATTTGACTGTAGCCTAAGATATTCGTCCAAGACAGGTTGAAATAGTGGGTCATCGCCGTCTTTAACGGCACCAAGACCCGACTAGCGAGTAGTAACAGCACCACTAGTAAATAGGGAAACCAGGCCGTGACCAAGCTCATCTGATGTTTTGCAGCTGGCTGTGGAGCGTTGCCATCCGTGCGCCACGGGGAAGTTTGAACCGTTTTTGGTAACAACCACCTGAACCGAATCGTGACGATGGCGACCACTAAAGTGCCCAGTGGTGCGATGATCGAAACAAATTCATAACCAATCAGCCAAACGGTCAGTAGTGCCAAACCACTGTATACAAATCCAATGACTAACGCCCATGGTAAGGTTGTCAGCCACTGCTTGAAACGGTGCTCCTTAGGGCCGAACCAGAGAATCAAAATTAAAATCAGCACTGCCGGCATTAAGGCTCCCACGAATAAATCGAGTTGTGTGATTCGCAAGCCAATTGCGTTGAGCAGGCTCGTTTTTTCAGTCACGTTGCTGAGTCCAACGGTCAAAGGCGTGCCGACCGCACCGAACGCAGCCGGAGTCGAGTCTGCAACCAATGCTAAAATCACCGCTGCCATTGGTGAAAAGCCCAAAGCAATTAGTAGCGGCGCGGTGACCATGGCCGGTGTTCCAAAGCCGGAAACCCCTTCAATCAACCCGCCAAACAGGAAGGCGACCAAGACCGTTTGAAGCCGCATATCCGCTGACAAGGCTTGAAAGCCCTGATTAATACGATCAATAGCCCCAGTGGCCCGTAGACAATTTAGCATTAACAATGCACCGAATAAAATCCATAAAATCGGTAACGCTTTATGAATCGCTTGTAAAATCGAAGCGGTGATCACCATTGGACTGAGATGCCAGAAGAAATAGCCAGTCACGATCACAACCAACGCACTGAGACTCATCCCACGCGTTGCAGATAAATTGAGTCCACCGAGTAAAATCAGTGGCAGAATAATGGCTGCACTAGCAACAAGAATCATGGACGGAAAACCTCCTTTTAACGATAATCACGCTTAGTCCCGCTTGAAGTAGCGTTGTCCGTAGAGCGTAATCAGGGAGACAACCAGTGAAATTACAGCAAGTGGCCAGACCATGCCGACCAAGTAAGTCGTTTTCAACGCAACCGAACTCGGGTTGAAAAAGTGCATCAGGTTTAAATGTTTGAGACTACTAGTAATAACCAATAGACCGAAGAAGCACAACTGACACAGCAAGCCGCCATAGGTTGAAAACCGGTATTTATGAATGATAGCCAAATCGGGGTCATCGACCTCGGCGGCATAGACACTGGTGTTGATGGCTGGGTTTTCAAACCCGACATACAGTGAAATCAAGAGTAGGCCGAGCACATACAACACGGGTTGTGCCGTGACGACTAACACATGCCCCAGAATCAGGCCGATGCGTGCCAACCGGGTGGCCTGCTGCGAATCGTGGTGAGCTAGGGCTTGGTAGAGCGGGTGTCCCGTTTCGAAGCCTAATAAATAAATGGCAAACACTAAATACATCCCCAGCTTACCGAAGACAAATACGCCGAAGAAACTATTGAATAGTAAAACGAAGCTCAGCAGAAAACCGCGATTCACGATCCGTAGCTTGTTTGCGGGCATCGCTTGCCAGTCAGCAGCCAATTCTAGGTTGAGTAAAATAGTGGCGACAACAATAATCGCGAGTACGGCCGGTAACGCGATCTGAATCGACGCTTTCCGGAGCAGCGTCAAGAGACCAATTACGGCAAAGAAGATGATGAAGACTGCCACGCGCCACGGTTTAATCGGTCGAGCGTCGGCAGCCTGATGGTCGTTGTAAAAGGCTAATGAGAAACGGCTGAGTAGCCGACCAGCGGGTAACGCAATAATGAATAACAATGCGAGAATCGCAAAAGCTAGGCGATAGCCCCAACCGAGCGCAAGATCTAGACCAAATAATACACCGAGTGCCGCAAAAATCAACCAGTAGAACCGTTTGAGCTTAAAATCTGTTTGTTGTGACAAGTGGAGCTTGATAGTTAGAAAGTAGGGCCAAATGTTGGCGGATGTGTAGCCTAAAAATAAGGCGCCAATCAGAACAATCACTAAGTTAGCGGTCAAACAAAACAGTAGGCTACCGATCGCACCGAGCCAAAGACAAATCAGCAGGTAACTGCTAGCTTTAAGATTCAAATGCTTGGTGCCAAAAACACTAGCAGCCCGTGCCACATAAAAGACGACGATAGCCGCCAAGTAATTGGCATTGTGGGTCTGCTGATATTTAAACAGAATCAAAACATAGGGCAGGACAATGCCGACGTTTGCCAGGAAATTCAGGGTGACGACGGAGAAGTCCAGTCCAGAGTGTCGTATACGAGTCAAAAATAATCACAACCATTTCGTTAGTTTTCTAGGGCTAGTATACCAATTAATGGCAGTTAATGCTGGCATTAAGGCATGCTTGTGAAGTTTAATAAATTGATATAAGTGTAGAAGTTGAGAATACATTAATATAATTATGTAAGGTGTTACTTTAACCAATTAATCAAATCAAAAACCATCCATAGAACATAGACTAATTCCAAACATTGCATTGCATCTTCAAGTTTAACCATTCATAATAACTGAATCTACAATGTAAGTTACTCAACAACTCATCCAAGCATACCACTAATGACAAAGTGAAGAAACACTACCAATTCTTTCAAATTACTCCCGGTCCGAATTACCTCATATTGCAAATCCGATGAAATTAGACCAATCAATTTTCTAAATTGCTGGTAGCCGTACAATTTCAACTCACTAGAAGTTACAAAATTCACAATTGGCAGATAGGAAATACCTGATTTTTAAAATTAAGTTCATAAAAACGCCATAATTTGTGTTTATCATTGCAACATAATATGTACGATGAATGGAGTAATGCTAATATGATTTATGCACAGATTTTAGCTGGTGGTAAGGGAACCCGAATGGGAAATGTTCCAATGCCAAAACAATTTTTAACTTTGGCAGACAAGCCAATTCTAATTCATACCATCGAAAAGTTCGTCTTAGAATCGCGATTTGATGCAATCTTGGTCGTTTGTCCAGCTGACTGGTTAAGTCACACGCAGGACTTGATTAAAAAGTACATCTCAGACGAGCGAGTGCACGTCGTTACTGGTGGTTCTGAACGCAATGAAACGCTGATGAAGGGTATTGAATATATTCAGGAAAATTATGGCTCACACGATGATGATATTGTGGTTACTCACGATGCCGTGCGCCCATTTATCACCCAACGAATCATTAATGACAATATTGAAGCCGCACTGAAGCATGCCGCAGTGGATACCGTTGTACCCGCAATCGATACGATCGTTCAAGGGACGGAAGGTAAAATTGACGATATTCCAGTTCGCTCGACGATGTATCAGGGCCAGACGCCACAAAGTTTTAACATTAAGACCTTAGAACGTGTTTAGAATCTTTTCAAGAGTATTCGCAGGAAGGCTAAGCTAATCATCATCTTACTGGTGTTTAGCTTTCGCTCACAATTGCGCCAGAGGCGCCGATATTTTC
>NZ_JAGYGS010000032.1:0-35520 GCF_018991185.1 Lactiplantibacillus sp. 7.2.4 | reverse complement strand
GAAGGCCGGCTTAGTGCCGTTCACACAGATGTTCTCAGTCATTCAAAAGCAATCCAGCATGTACCAGATTAACTTTGTTGAAAATCGCTTACGTGAATTTTGTTTTTGTATCATACTACTGCTTCGTCGATTCACGATTAAACCAAATTATCTTCCAAGGAGAGCAAAAGATTCTGTTCAGAAAGACAGCAATGAATACAAGTTTGCATACAATATTCTTCATGAATTCAACATCAGCACTACTGGAGATATTATTTATCTGACGACTCTGGTTCAAAGCATGAGTATTGGAAACTACGTGAATTCAATCGACAACGTGAGAATTCAGAAGATTTTACATGATATTATTCAAGACTTTTCTGATTTATCTGGAATTGAATTTTCAAATCAACAGCAAGTTAACGAGCAATTATTTACGCATTTTCGATCGATGTATTATCGATTGCAATATCACTTTCCAATTCTAAATCCATTAACCTCAAAAGTAATACGTGAATATAACGAAATATTTATGTTATTGAGCAAAGTCATAGATAACTACGTTGATGAATTAGGAGAGGTTCCAAATGCAGAGATCGCCTTTTTAACGATTCATCTAATTGGATTCATCTATTCCTCTAGCCAAAAAAATGCTCATATTAAAACTGCTGCAATTGTTTGTCCCAATGGTGTTGGGAGCTCTGCGCTAGCTTATTTACAATTAACGAGCCTATTTCCACAAATCAACTTTCTGCCACCATTTAAATATGCCAAATTAGCAGACAATTTAGAAAAAATCGATATTATTTTCTCTACTTTCTACCAAAGCGATCTGTTTACCTTAAATCGGCCTTGCTTTGTCATCAATCCGATTATGACAACTAGAGAAAAATATGAATTAATCCAGAAAGTAAATGCAAAAATAACGACAAATTCTTTTTCCGGACTAACATTTAATTCTATTATGAAAATTATTACAAAACACGTCTCCAATCAGGATTCTATCACTGCAATTGAAAAGGAACTCTCTAATGCCTGGGCTGCGCCTCACTCACAAAATAGTACAAATGAATTGCACCTACTAGATGTTATCGATCCTGATTATATTCAGTTAAACTTGGACGCTTCTACACCTGAACAAGCAATTAGCCTTTGCGCACAACCACTAATTGATCGTAAAATCATTACGACTAATTACCTGAAGGCAGTTTTAAAGAACAGCGAAACGAAAGAATTGGGCAATTTTGTTATTACACCACATATTGCACTCCCACATGCTTCACCAAAGTTTGGCGCAAAACATATTGCAATCTCAGTTGGGACATTAAAACATCCAATCAAGTTTGGGAGCAGCATCAATAATCCAGTGAAATTCATCTTTTTCCTAAGTGCAACCAATAGCACTGACCATTTGCAGGCATTACAAGGGTTAATTTCGCTAATTGGCGACTCATCTTTTCTAACCTTACTTGGATCAACAACTTCAAAAAACGAAATTTATCAATACATTGCAAATCAACAACATTAACCCAAAATAAAGCTAGCACCTGAACCCAACCGGGTTCAGGTGCTAGCTTTTTTCAACTCGCTCTATTTAATTCGTAACCGACGTTTTCGTCTTAGCTGGTAACGCGGTCAAAAAGTGGCTAAAGCACTGCTTCAAGAAGTGTTCGCTAGCGTCATCAGTCAAATGGTCATTCTCATCAAACTTGGTGCCAGCTTGTGGCAACATGAATTCGTTGCCAGGGAGGACCTTGGCGTCAACGCCTGGTGAGTCCAGGATTTGACGTAAGTTCATTTGGGCGCGGACGGTGCCTTGAACACCTAGTGACGTACCAACAATCATGACTGGCTTATCCTTGAATGGGTGTTCTGCACATGAGAGCCATTCGATGGCACTCTTCAACGCTGCTGGAATACTGTGATCGTATTCAGGCACGCCGAACACGACACCATCGGCTGCTTCGATTTTAGCCGCTAGTGCTTTGACACTTGCAGGCTCTTGGTCGATATCGTCTTCGTTGAATAGTGGTAAGTCTTTGATTTCACAGATATCAAAGTTAACCTGGGTCTCAAACAAATCCTTCATCACGTATAATAACTTGCGATTATAAGACTTGGAGGCGTTGGTCCCCACGATTGCCACGATATTGGCTTCATCGTCGCCAGCAGCGGCTTGCCGTTGGGCGTTGTCACTAGCGGCAGCACCAGCAACGTAACCAGATGAGATACCCCAGGTATTCATCATACTTGGCATCGAATCGTGACCATTGGCCCCACCGATGATCTCACCAGCACCAAAGTAATTGGCAACCGGTGCATTCTTGGTCGTGACTAGTTGTAAGTTATCCGCATCGACACTGTAACCACCTAAAGTTGTGGCAAACCGGTCGCGTTGTTCAATGATGTAGAAAGTCTGACCTTCAAATTGGTGCAAGAACTTCGGATCGCGTCCAAATTCATGATCATGACCATCTTTGACGTAACCTTGATAATTATTGACCGTTTGGACCAGTTCATCCACATCAATACCAGCTTGTTTGGCTGCATCAGTCAAGTTGCCCTTGACGAAGATTGGGCGCTTATCCTTGTTATCGAAGAAGCTTTGAATTTCTTCCGGCGTAAAGTCGTGTAAAATCAATAGATCATAGACTTTCTTCCAAGTCCGTTCATCCATGACTAAGTAAGCGACCTTATCATCCTGCTTGAGAATGGCATTCCGGAAAGCCGTGTAAACGTTGGATTCATTAACGATCCGCTTTCCTTTGGAATTGACATAAATGGCACCCATGTCCGTCGCTTGCTTCGAGGCATACGTCGTCAACTTGGCCACGCCTGGTTCAACTTCCACGCCATGTGGATAGAGCTTATACCAGCCTAAATCGTGTGTTTGTAGGTCCAAATCTGCGTTGAACTGGTAAGCATCACCAGTCGACGTCATTGGACCATAGTAATCGATACCTTCACTCTCTTCGCCGCGCATCTTCTGGTTGGCACCGTGACCACCGGCAGCTAAGACGACTGAGCGTGCTTTGATGTTGACCATTTGGTCCTTTTGGGCGGCAACGACACCACGTAATTGCTTATCATTATCCAGCATCAACTTTTCGACCCGCGTGTCTAGTAAGATTTGACCACCCGCGGCAGCAAAGGCTTTTGAGACCTTTTGAATGAATTCGTAACTGCTTGCGGACGGCAATTCGATTTGTCGATTGATCGAATGTTCCGGCGTTTGGGTCTGGGCCTTTTGGTAATGCAAATCAGCGAACTTACTGATGAAATCAATGGCTGGGCCAATATTATGCACCATCAAATCAGTTAAGGCTGGGTAATTGGTTTCCAAGCTTTCACGAGCGACATCTTGTGCTAACATCTCTGGTGTATCGTGATTGTTATCAAAGATTTGTGCGGATACATCCGAACCAGTGCCGACAACATTGGAACCGTTCAAAATCGTCGCGCCACCCAAATAACCGTTTTTCTCAACTAAGATGACTTTTTGTCCCATCGATAGTGCGCGGCAACCGGCAACTAATCCAGCTTCACCACCACCGATGATCAAGACGTCGGTCCGATAATTCTTCGTCTGCGGCTTAGCCTTCTTAGGGACTGGATGAACAGTCACGCCAGCATCGGCAACTGCCTGATCCGCTGACTTCAATAGCGCTTGGGTCATGACCGTCGCACCACTGATCGTATCCACGTCGAATGACTGTTCAGTAATAATATTTTGCTTCAACTTATCGATGACTTGGTTAAAAATCCCCGACGTTTCGGAATGTTTTAATATCTTCAAGTCCTCAATCTTGTTGTCTTGTACGTCCACTTCATAATTGATGATACCGTTGTGGCCCATTGCCTGTCCGGTAATTTGTTTTTTACTCAATAGTAAACACTCCTTTGCGTCGCGGCGTTAAGCCACTGGTAACTGTGACGTGTTGGTCGTGGTCAATGAAGATGGCCTCTGTCTTAGGAAGCGGCTCAATCAGCTGAGCGCCCCGCTTCGGCCCTTCAAAATAGGCCACGGTCGACAACACTTCTGCTAATTCTGACTGTTCAGTAATAATCGTCACTTGATCAACTTGATTTTCCACCGGATAACCCGTTTTTGGATCAAGAATGTGGTGATATTGGCGATTGCCAATCTTAAAATAGCGCTCAAAAATTCCCGAGGTAACGACCGTCCGTACTGGCATCTCAACTTGTAACGCTGGATAGCCACGTGGCGCTTCTGGGGCCTGGATTCCGACCTGCCACCGTTGATCAGCGGTCAGTGGATTCACTCCGAGGAGCTTTACATTACCGCCTAGATTAACGATGGCGTGTTCGATACCCGCCTGTTGCAATTGCGTCACGATTTGATCAGCAAAATACCCCTTGGCGATTGCGCCTAAGTCCAGCTGCATGCCAGGTTGGCGTAAATACACGCTTGATTGCGCTTCATCTAAAATCACTTCATGCAGGTCCATTAAGGCTAACCGTTGCTGGATTTCTTCAGCGGATGGTACTTGATGGCCACCAAAGCCAATCTTCCATAATTTGACTAACGGCCCAATCAGCACGTTAAAACTAGTCGGATACTGTTGCGTATAGCGAATCGCATCCGCAACTAACCGAAAGCACGCCGTACTGACCAGTACCGGATGGATCCCGGCATAGCGATTGATTGCGGCCACTTCCGAATCGGGACGATTGACCGAAAAGACCTCATCCATCCGTTGCAAGTAATCATAGACGGCCTCAACCGCCGTTTGATTCGGTTCAAAGAGGGTCAGCGAGATAACGGTACCCATCATCGTAAATTGCGAGACATATTTCTTATGCGTTTCCATCATCATGCCGACCCCACTTATTCATCGTTAGTTTATTTAATCGTTTAATTCAATTTCAAGTCTTCTAGTTCTGGGCGTAGGTGCGCTAAGGCAATCTGACCCGGCGCTGAAGCGGCACCGACCGTGGCAAATGAGAGACACGATCCAAAGGCTTCGCCCGCGATCCGTGAAACTTTGCCTAAGTCACCCATCGACATCGTAATCACAGGCCGTGACAACGTTTGATGGGCGATATTGGTGGCGCTCAGTAGTGTCAACACATCTTCAGCAGATTGTGGCATGACGGCCATCTTAGCGACATCCGCACCATAGTCCACCATGCTGGTCAACCGTTTGACGATCTCCGCAGCACTTGGTGTCTTGTCGAAATCATGATTACTCATGATGACAACGACGTTAGCAGCCTGAGCTTGCGCGACCAACTGCTTAACGTCCTTTTCTTCATGATAACGTTCAACATCCAACGCATCGGTGAAATTCCCAGCAATCACCGCTTGGCACACCTTGAAGTAGTCAGCGTCGGCTAAGGCCAATTCACCGCCTTCACCCTTCGTCCGAAACGTCGTCAGCAAGGCAATATCGCCTAATGCGTTTCGCAGTTGTTGGCCGGCATCCTGTAACTTAGCGGCATCCGTGACGCCGTCAAAGAAATCAATGCGCCATTCAACTAAGTCCGGCTTAGCGGCCTTAATCGGATCAACTGCACTCAGAATATCCGCGACCGTCTTACCCGTGATGGGCACCGCGATTTTGGGACGGCCGGTGCCTAATTCGATGTTTCGTAATTTAATGACTGGTTGCATTGTCAATAGAAGCTCCCTTCTGTGAACGTTTACCAAAGAGATGGTAATAACGAACAGTAATCAATACGGCTAAAATAAATCCAATCAATGCAATGATGACATCGAATAAGAAAATATTAGCCAAGTTTGTTGACATCATACCGGTAACTAGAGGAATCGTAAAGGATGCGATTGATCCTGCAGTATAGAATGCCCCAGTAATCGTTCCTTTGCCTTGTGGGAAAAATGTCGACATCACTGTCAGGCCTAACTGCATCACACCACCAGCAGCTGAGAAGCCAATAACGAATGACATAATTGAACACATCAAGGATGTTGGGAACAGATACATTAATAACAATGATAAGAATGAGAGTAACGTATAAACGCCTAAGAATTGAATTTCTTTTACGGCGCGTTTAGCTAATGCAGCTGTCACTAACACACACACGATTGAGCCAATACTGTAATAACTAATTAACGCACGCGAACTTGCATCTCCCATGCCGGCCACTTTAGTCCCGTACTGACTTAACCACTGACTGACAAGATAGAACGTTGCTTGTGAAACATACCCGTATAAGATGAACAATGTTCCATCAAACCACAAATTACCTTTTGATTCTGGTTTAGCTTCCTCAGTTGCATCAACCGCAGCAACCTTAGCATCTTGATTGGCAACTGGAAACTTGCCAGCGCTCAACAAGAACAGTAAGTTAACGACCATCACAACGATACAGAAGATGAATGACCAGCCATACCAGTAATTGCCAGCAACTAAGAAGCTAACAAATAATGGTAATCCAAATTGACCTACAGAAATGAATGCCTTAATAATGACATTCGCAGTCCCTTTGGATTCTGGGAACATTTCCATCAGCGCTGGGTACGTCCCGGAATCCAAGAACGAATTAGCGATTCCGGCTAAAATCCCGAAAATATAAGCAACGGTAATCGATGGACTTAGCAGGATCCCCGCAAAGAACAATAAATAAGTTAATACACCCAATACAACGAACGGCTTACGTCCAAATTTATCTGATAGGAATCCAGAAACCAGTAAAACAATCAACCGGCCAATTCCTAGTGAGAAAATAACCACAGCAACCCCACCAGTAGTTGTTTGCCAATGTTTAGCCAAAGCTTCCATGTTTTGAGCTAAAATAATAACTCCGATACCATGGATGAAATAATTTAAATATAAGCTAATGGCAGTTGGCATATATTTATTTTTCATGGCAACCTCCTACTTATTTTTGTGCTGCAGCATCTTCATCGAATAGAATGTGGCGAATATAATCAACTGGCATGTCTTCTCCAGTCCAAAGCTTGAAAGCGGCTGCACCTTGTTCTAGCATCATGCCTAAACCATTAAAGACATGTTCAACGCCTGCTTCTTGGGCAACTTTCATTAATTTTGTTGTCCGTGGTGCATAAACCGTATCAAAGACAACTAAGTCTTTACGTAACCAGCTTGGATCATCAACCAAAGTCTTATCTTCAAGTGGCTTCATACCAACACCGGTAGCATCGGTATAAATAAATGAATCTTGAATTTCTTTCTTGAAATCATCGCGATCTTCTAGGGCATGTAATGTGGCGTGGCATGAAGTCCGTTCATTAATCAAGTCAACATTATGTTGGGCATTTTCCCATTCAGCATCGTGTAAGTTAAAGATTGACATTTCTTTAACACCATCTAAGGCAGCTTGAACCGCAATCGCAGTCCCAGCACCACCGGCACCAGCCAAAGTCATTTTATGTCCCCGAATGTTGATTCCTTCATCATCAAGTGACTTCATGAAGCCGATCCCATCAGTTGTGTAGCCGGTTAAAACGCCATCATCATTAACAATCGTGTTAACCGCACCACACATTTCAGCGGCTGGATCTAACTTATCAAGTAATGGCAATACTTTTTGCTTATTCGGCATTGAAACATTTGAGCCCCGCATATCCAATGTACGGATTGATTCAATTGCTGAAGGCAACTTTTTGTTATCGATTTCAAAAGCAAGGTAAGCGTAGTTCAATCCTAACTTTGCAAAAGCATTATTATGCATTGTTGGTGACATTGAATGGCGAATCGGGTAAGCCATCAAACCAATTAATAATGTGTGTCCATCGATACGTTCTGTCATGTTAATCCACTCCTAAAATTTATATTATTTACTATTTGTTACTCAATTCACTTGTCATCTTAACAAAATGCTTTAATATAATAAATATAGAACCGTTGCTATATTGATTAAATATTTTTATGAATGAAAGGGGTATCACACGTATTGAATCTAAGACATTTGGAATTTTTCAAAGAATTGGCACGAACTCAGCACATGGCAAAAGCAGCTGAAAACCTTGGTATATCACAGCCTTCGCTAAGTTACGCCATTAAAAAATTAGAAAGTGAACTTGGTGTCCCTTTATTCGAACCAGACGGCCGAAATATTCGTTTGACACCAGTTGGTGCCGTCTATTTGAAGTATATTACTGCGAGTTTAAGCGATTTATCACAAGGTAATGAGCTCGTCAAACAACTCATGGACCCTGATACTGGTCATGTCAAACTCGGCTTCACTTATACACTTGGGCAGCAACTAGTCCCCGAGTTAATGACCAAGTTTCACACCGATGATAAGAATCACGCCATTACCTTCGAACTAGGACAAGGAAACTCAACAGAATTACTAGAAGAATTAGCAGATGAAAAATATGATCTCGTTTTGGCTTCAAATGTCGAAAAGTTAGGCGAACAGCCAACCAACACACTCTTTGACTTCATCCCATTAGTTCAACAAGAAATCGTTGCGGCTATTCCAAGTCATCACGCCCTAGCCAAGCAGTCGGAACTGCATGTTAAAGACTTAGAACCTTACCCCATGATTTGTTTTTCGCATAACAGTGGCTTGAGACCACTGATTGACCAAATTTTGAAGGATGCCCATGTTGAACCTAAAATTGCTTATGAAGTCGAGGAAGACCACACGATGGCTGGCTTTGTCAGTTATAATTTTGGTGTTGCACTGATGCCTTATTTACCACTTTTAGACCAGTCCAGTATTACACTAAAGCACCTCACCGATCAGCCATTACGGCACCAAATCTATCTGATTAGTAAACGTAATCACTTTGTCACACCGTCCGTTAATCGCTTTGAAGAATTCAGTCGCAGCTATTGTTGGCAACATTACACACAAGTCGAACGGATGATTTAATTATCGGAACCTAAAAACGCCAAAGAGGCTGCTTAACCTCTTTGACGTTTTTAAGCTGTAACACTTCTTTTTTCGCGACCAATTCCCAATACCACGATGCTGCAAATGACACCGATAACCGCAATCATCACATCGAACCACATAATATCATGAATCCCATATTGCGAAATCCACGCCGTAAACACCGGAATCGTAAATGAGGCTAGACCACTAGCCGTGTAGTATATACCGGTAATTCGACCTTTCGCACGTGGAAATGTATCACTCATGATCGTCAATCCCAGCTGCATGACGCCGCCAGCTGCGGAGCATCCGATCACAAACGAACTAACTAGTGCAACACCCCACGTCGGAATCAACGTTAACGCTAATAATGCCAGCAATGAGACTATTGTGTCGATCAGCATGAACCAGACTGGCTTGATAATCCGCTCCACTAATACTGCGGTCACAACCACGCCTAGTATTGAGCCAACACTGTAGACACTCACAAGCATACGTGCATGTACCAGATTTAAATGAATCACATCACTGCCGTATTTCGTCAACCATTGGCTCACTAAGTAAAAGGTCGCCATGGAGATATAACCAAAGATCGTCAGTACAATTCCCAAAGTCAGCTTCTTCAGCGTTAATCCAGGCTTGCTTGCGGTTTCCGTTAATGTTGTATCCTGACTACTGGCTGGAAGCGTCGATAATTTTGGAAAATCTCGTAGTCGTAAGAATATAAAATTAGCCACCATCAAAAAAATACAGAGCAGAAATGACCAGCCATACCACAGCTCAAAATGATCAAGGCCTGCCACAATAATTGGAAGAAGCAACTCCCCAATAGACGCAAACGCCTTAATCATAATATTCGCCGTTGCCTGCCGCTTTGGGTAAAGTTCCATTAACGCGGGATAAGTCCCAGAATCCAAAAAAGAATTAGCCATTCCTGCTAAAATTCCGGAAAAGTAGGCCACAATAATGTTCGGAGAAACAATAATACCAATAAAGAATAACGTGTAAGTCAATATCCCAATCTGCACAAATAATTTGCGCCCCAGCCGGTCAGAAAACGTTCCAGCCAGATAGAGGACGAGCAACCGGCCAATTCCTAGCGAAGAAATAACCAGAGAAACTCCAGCATCACTGACATGCCATTGCTGACTTAACACAGTCATATTCTGAGCTAAGATGACTATTGCCATCCCGTGGACAAGGTAATTAAGATACAAACAAATTGTTGTTTTAAACCGTTCTGTTGATGTCATATGAGTCAACCTTTGCCTTGTATAGTTTGAATTGAGTAACAAAGTGGTTTTGCTCATCTATTAACTAGTCATTGTACCGTATATGAAAGCGCTTTTCAACAGTTGATAATCTAAAGGCCCGTGCACCGATTGAATCGGATGAACGGGCCTTCAAAGGATTAGCATATGAACGCCAATAGTTGAATAACTATTTAGACTGCAACGTCACTGTCGCAACAGCATCGTTCTTTGTGACCATTTGATTCGGAATGACATCCATTTTTTCAACATCATCCATATTCGTCACAACTGTCATCACGGTAGTCTTCTTGTCAGCTGCTTGAATAGCTTCTAAATCCATCGTAACTAGCGGATCTCCTAATGCGACAGTATCTCCCACCTTGACATGTGTCTCAAAAGGAGCGCCCTTTAGTTCAACAGTATCTAAGCCTAGATGGAGCATAATCTCTAAGCCATCCGTTGTCGTCATCATGATAGCGTGCTTCGTATCTGCAACGGATTCAATCTTTCCTGCTGTTGGTGCAGTGATCTCACCATCGTTCGGTTCAACTGCAAAGCCATCCCCCATCATCTTCTGGGCAAAAACGTCATCTGCTACTGCCGTGATTGAAATAAGCTGTCCGCTGGCAATTGCGTTCAATTTTACAGACTTACTCTTCTTTTTAAATCCAAACACAGTTACACCTTCTAATTAAAATGTTTATTAATTGCACTCCGAGATGAAACGAGTTGTTTGATATGTTGGTCATAATCATTAGCAATGAAGGTATAATATAACAAATCTACGACATATAACTGAGCAACTACCGAAGTCGTCGCAGCAGCCCGCGCAGTTTGATTCTCTTCACTGTCGTCATTGATCAACACCACATCTGCTAGGCTCCCTAGCGTACTAGTTGCATTCCGAGTGAGCGCAATTACTGGAACTTTGACTGCTTTGGCTAATTTAGCAAGTTGGATACTTTCAGATTTCTCACCAGAGTTTGAAACGAGAAACAGTACTGATTGAGCTGCCTGCGTGGTCATCCCAACTGCTAGTAAGTGCGTGTCTTGAGAATGAATAACTGCTTTACCAACTCGAATATATTTTTGTTCAAAGTCAGTTGCAACAACATCCGAAGCCCCCAGGCCATACAGATAGATGCTACTCTTTTCAGCAATCAATTGATTTGCTGCACGTAGCGCTTTGTCACTTAACACACGGCTGGTTTCCTCCACGGTGTGTGCCATTCTCATTGATAATTTTGACTTTATGGCCTCTAAGCTATCCTGAGGATTGATTTCGTCATATAGCGTTTGGTCAACATTACCTTCCGCCGATAAACGTAATTTTAACGCTGGATAGCCACCGTCAGGCATGATCACCTGTCCAAAACGAGCAACTGTGGCCGTACTAACACCTGCAGCAGTAGCCAGTTCAGCGGTGCTCATTTGTATCACTTCATTCGTGTGATCTAGGATATAGCGACCAACCTTCTGTTCCGCCTTAGAAAAATTAGTCAATTTATTGTGAATCATATATACAACGCTCGTCATCGTCGGCGCCCTCCCAAGCTTTCTTACTTGATTGGTCGACTATGCTTCAATCACATGGCCTTCCTTATCCTTTGCAATTTTAGCACTACTTGGAATGCCAAAGAAGTACGTTGCAACAAATCCACCTGCGTAAGCAGCCAACAAACCAATGACGTAGCCTAACCAATGACCATTGGCAATCAATGGAATTAAGGCGACACCAGAGGGACCGATTGCTGTGGCACCAATATTGCCTAAGCCACCAATAACAGCACCACCAATACCACCACCGATACATGCAGTAATAAATGGACGACCTAATGGCAACGTGACCCCATAAATTAAGGGTTCGCCAACACCTAAAATTCCAACTGGTAATGCCCCTTTAATCATGTTCGATAGTTGTTTATTGTTCCGGCAACGAATCCAAAGGGCAAGGGCAGCACCAACTTGTCCCGCACCAGCCATAGCTAAAATAGGCAATAATGGCGTCATACCAAGTTTATTAATCATTTCAATATGAATCGGCGTCAAAATTTGATGTAACCCAAACATAACCATCGGTAGGAAGAATAGCCCTAGAACAAAGCCAGAGACTGCCCCACCGACGTTCAAGATCCATTGAATAGCACCGACCAAACTATTAGAGATAACTCCCGCAATCGGCATAACCAAGAAGATCGTAAAGACGCCAATAACTAGTAACGCAATCGTCGGCGTAATAATAATGTCAATTGAATCTGGAACAACTCTGTGCAACCATTTTTCAACAATTGATAAGACCCAAACGGCAAAAATGACCCCAATAATACCACCTTGACCAGCTGATAGTGCTTGTCCATTAAAGATATTGTGGATTGGCGCTTGCGGAGTAACCCCCGTCAACAGTGTAACCGCACCAATCACACCACCTAATCCGGCTGTGGCACCAAAAACAGTCGCACTATTGATACCAACATAAATCACCAGATATGAGAACAGACCACTATTGATAACTTTTAGCACGGTAATGAAATCCGTCCAACTCTTACTAATATCTCCCGCTAACATCATGTTGGACAAAATCGAAGCAATCCCAGAAATTAACCCGGCACCGACGAATACTGGAATCAAAGGAATAAAAATACTAGAAATAGCACTTAATACTTTTCGAACCGGTGTCTGTTTAATCTTGGCCTTTTGTGCTGCATGAACTTCCTTGGCCTTGGCTTCAACCATTTCCTTATCTCGTTGATGTTCCGACTTAGCGTCAGTCGTATCATCTACAAAAGTACTTGGATCTGGAAATGGTTCACCAAGTCCAACACCAACTTGTTTGACCATGATGTCAGCGACTTTATCAACTGTTCCTGGACCCACAATCACCTGAAGCGTGTCTTCTTGAACAACCCCCATGACACCATCGATGGCTTTTAATCCATCCATATCTACTAATGAGTCATCCCGGATCGTCATCCGAACCCTTGTCATGCAATGAATCAGCTTCGCAATATTTTGTGGTCCACCTACATTCGCATAAATACCATTAGCTATTCGTGTGTACTTGTCTTCAGCCATAATGCACCCTCCTTTTAATTAACTGCCTGTCGAACAAAACCATGTGCCTGATTTAATCGCTGACTAGCCTCATCCTTACTCATTCCCGTCAAGACCATAACAATGGCCAACTTTACATCATGATTGGCAACTTCAAATGCATTTGCAGCGTCATCTGAGGAACAATCAGTTGCTTGTACGATAATCCGCTTGGCACGTTCGACTAGTTTCTCATTTGTTGGCTTAACATCTACCATCAAATTCTTGTATACTTTACCGATACCGACCATTGATGCAGTCGAAAGCATATTCAACACTAACTTTTGTGCCGTCCCCGATTTCAAACGAGTCGATCCCGTCAGCACTTCAGGGCCAACTTCGACCTCAATTGGAATTTGCGCATGTTGACTGATAATTGCTTCTGAATTGCAAGCAATACTAATTGTCATCGCGCCCACCGTATGGGCATAATCTAGCCCGCCGATAACATAGGGGGTACGACCACTGGCGGCAATCCCGACCACGGTATCATGTGGAGTTAACTTCAAATCGATTAGGTCCTGTTTACCCAGCTCCAATGAATCTTCTGCGCCTTCCACTGCAACCGTCATCGCGGACATGCCACCAGCGATTAATCCCTGTACCATCTCAGGCGAAGTACCAAAAGTTGGCACACACTCTGCAGCGTCCAGCACCCCTAAACGTCCGCTAGTACCTGCGCCCATATAGATTAAACGACCACCCGCTTTAAAATTCACAACGATGCTATTAACAGCGCTTTCAATTTGTGGCAAAACTTGCTTAATTGCCAACGGGACTTGCTGATCCTCCTGATTCATTAGCGTCAGCATCTCTTTTACTGATAGTGTATCTAGCGACATCGTTTTCCGATTACGCGTTTCAGTCGTTAATTTTTCTAAATCCAACTTACCTCATCCTTTCTTAATAAACCGAATTGGACAGTTACTTCCAATCCACGGTAATAATGCTAAGTCTGAAGGCACGACCCAGCCGACAACATTGACTCGTGGATCCGCAGCTAATGTCTTCTTTACAATTTCGAATTCTCCAACGTAGCGGCCGTAACGTTCATTATCAATTGTAATGGCACCACGTGGTCGCGAAACTGTTTGCAGCGGCGATACAGCTGTGAATCGCTGACGACCTTCTACTAATCGAACCACATCTCTGGCAACATCCGATCGATTATGCCAATCCGACTCAAACAATGCCTCATTTGATGACTGAACAGTTAGCTGAACCGTATTACCATTAAAATACGCTTCAAATTGACTACGCACACGTTTACTCAACCCCGCATCCCCGATATAAACCTTATCGACAGCTAAATGATTGATCAGTTTCAAGGTTGCAGCTAATGGATGCTCAGATCGATCCGACTCAAGCGTTGGTAAGCCTGCATATATTGGACCACGTAAATCTTCATCACCGGCCACAAAAGCCATCGTGGTGAACCCCTGCGTCTTTAGCCACTGATTCTTTGCTTTTAGCCAATCATCATCAAGGCCTGTTTCTGGTCGCGGATAATAATTGTGCCAGGCCTCCAGTTGCTTAAAGTTCGCATGGTAGTGATGTAATTCAGCAACGTCCTCAGCACTGATCGTACTAGCATTCAGTGCAATTGGTATTTGTCGTGAAAGTTTGGCAACATCGGACATCAAGACGCCATCGTCGACACGTAACGCTGTCAATCCAATTTCGGCTAATTGTTGAATATCATCCAGCTCAATCCCCATCTTTTTTAAGCCATCAGCTGAAATATCGGCTGTTAAGCTAAGCTTTAGTTTCTTGCATAAGCCTCCCAATTCTTTTAAGCGTGGTAAATAGGCCTGCTCATCATCTTCCGGAATATGTAACGAGGTGAAGATGCCTTTAAAACCCGATTGTTGCATATTCTCAATCAAATTGATTTGGTTGTTTGTTAAATCATGATTTAGATAAACCGAGAAACCTAACATTATTCAGCCTCCTGACATTGGCAACGCTTTCATCACCATTAAATATATCATTGTTGTAATTAAATTACAACACAAAAGTTATTTTTGACCATTATTATGTAATTTAATTTCCGATTTAGACACAAAGACACACGGTCAATCATCGTAATTAGTAATTCACAGTTACTATGAGTTGATAGTTAAAACCAATCATTGCTAGCCATATTCCGTGCTACGATTAAAGTAATGAAAGCGTTCCAGCAGAAGGGAGTAACTTTAAATGGACAAATACCAAGCCGGTAGTTACCATATCATTGCTGATGGTTATCTGCATGATCTGCCAATCACAATAACCTTCACTAAAGATAAAATCACGGGAATTACGGTCAAGCCTGGAACCAAATTGCACGGACTTGAAAAAGAAGCAATTCCTAAAGTTGTCGACCGAATTTTAACTCAACAAACCGTTGATATTGATGCTGTCACTGGCGCAACGGTTACAAGTGATGGACTAGTTGATGCGCTTACCGACGTCATTGATCAAATGCCTGATTCTGTCAGCAAATATAGCCATCAATAACTTTAAAACTCAAAAATGCTGTCGTGTAATCACAAACACGACAGCATTTTTCATATATAACACATCTAAACCTCTTAGCATTAATCTTTTAGTTTAGTCATTATTAATTGTTCAACGTCACGCTGCTGAGTCATATCCTTAATGTGGTAGGGTGCGACCTCAATCGGCCGTAACTTATCATCAACAGCTACGAAGATCAGAACGCCTTCACCAACTTTTTCAGCATTGTTATCTATGTCACGCTTCAAAACCTCTGTAAAGAACGTCATCGTATGCCGACTGGTTTTTAGAAGGGTTGTCCGAAACCAGATATGATCACCAACATGACCTGGTTTAGTGAAATTGAACTGCTTGATAGCAACCGTTAATACTCTTGAATGAGTGTACTCATTAGCTAATAGTCCAACAGTCGAATCACATTGCTTCAACAACACGCCACCATGTAAAATTTTCAAATGATTTAGCATACCAGGCTCAACATAGAAATCCCCAGATTCAACTTGATAAAACGAATTATCCATCAATATCACCATCTTTATGATTTTGATTAAGCATCCATACTTGTTACGCCCCAGCCGTCATCACCACTACTAAGATGCATCGGGCGATAAAAACTAGAAGGATGCGATTTAAGAAATGCGATGAGCACTCTCTTTTTAGCCTTACCAGAGCTCGTCTTCGGTAGCTTATCAACAATAATCAATCGTTCTGGCCAAATTTTTTTAACGACATTATGCTCAGCTAAAAACTGCTTAACTTGTTGAAGTGTCACCGAAATATTAGGATCACTTAATACGACAAATGCCCCAATCAACTCACCTAGTCGCTTATCCTTGATGCCAACAGCTGCAGCTTCCTTAATATTTGGATACTGTTGCAATTCTCGTTCAACGACATACGCTGGGATATTCTCCCCGCCACGAATAATAATATCCTTACTACGGCCATCAACTTCAAGGGCGTGATCTGCATTCCAATGACCAATATCGCCAGTATCTAACCAGCCGTCAGGGCTCAAAACTTGGTCCGTGCGTTCTTGATCATGATAATACCCTGAAAACACAACTGGCCCTTTTGCCATAATTCGACCTTCCTGATTAGTTTGCGTAATTTTTTGATGTTGGTTATTTAAGATAGCGACAGACATCCCATCGATTGGGTAGCCTCCCGTTAATTGTCCTTCCTTCATTTGATAATATGCGGGCGAGGTACAGACAAATGGAACACACTCAGTTAACCCATAAATATTATAGACTGGCACCGCCAACTTCCATGCAGTGCGTAGTAATTCGTAGCCTAATGGCGCGCCCCCTGAGATAATAAATCGTAATGATTTAGGTCTAGTCGACCATTCAAAGATATCGAAAATCACAGTAGGAACCGTCACCAAATACGTGCACCCATAATCGTTAATTGCCCGTTTTAAAGTATCAGGCGAATAATGTTCAATTAAAACTAATGTGCTTCCTGCGAGAATTGTTGAGATTAACCCATGATGAAAACCTAATGCATGATATAACCCTGATGGCAATACCTGAACATCACTATCTTGAATACCGTAAATTCGATTAAATTGGAGCTCACTATACAGAATATTCTGATTGGTCAGCATAACACCCTTTGCCGCACCGGTTGTTCCAGAAGTACATAAGATAACTGCCGGCGAATTACCAACAATCGTCTTAGTCTGGTGATGTTCATCCGTCATTATCTGTAAATCGGTTTGGCCAAGTCGGACAATATGCTTGTTATAATCATTAAGCAACTGGTTATTAAAGCTTAGTGAATTACATCCATCACTTTTTGTAATAATCACTGTCGGTGCCATTTTTTTAATTAAGCTACTGGTCTCTTCATCATCCAAGTGAGGATTAAGTGGCAAAATTGTCAGGCCACGTTTAAAGCAAGCAATAAATAGCTGAATCGCTGTCACATTAGTTGCCAGCTGAATCGCCACAACGTCGCCGCTAACTAATCCGTAAGCATCCAACATATCGCCAGCCTCTTCACTGAGCTGATCGACATCTTCATAACTGTATCGTTGCTTGTTCTGAATCAAAAAGGTATGCTGTGGCGTTTGGCGACACCGCTGATTCCATAGTGCAGCAATCGTCATCGGGAAAGCACTGGCAGTTAATAATTCATCCGAATTAGCCATAACCCTTACCTCCTAACTAGCAACCGGTGCCTTCAACACACTTATTAATTGCTTAACGACTTCGTCTGCATCACCCACGATACCTAAATCTGCCAACTTAAAGATTTCAGCATTAGGATCATTATTAATGGCGATAATAAACTTGGATTGGTCCATGCCCACCGTATGCTGGAGTGCACCAGAAATTCCAGCAGCGATGTAAACGTCTGGTTTAACAACCTTGCCAGTCTGGCCAATCATCTTATCAGCCTCAACCCAGCCAGCTTCAACCGCTACTCGGGTTGCGCCAAGGCTGCCATGCAGTTGATTTGCTAGATCTTGTAAGAGCTGAAAGCCCTCTGGTCCTTGCATTCCCTTGCCACCAGCAACAACGACTTTTGCATCCGTCAAAGCGTCAACAACCTGTTCAAATGGCTGGTAAGTCGTGTTATCACTGGGTGCAACGTCAGACAACACATGCTCATTAACTGGCGTTGATTCGCCAATTTTCGCTGCTACAGCAATATGTCCTACTTCACAGGTCATCAAAGCTTGACCGTTTGTCGGTACCGCAATGTGCTTTAACAATTCTCCACCATAAATTCGTTTTTCCAAAGAATAACTGTCATCAGCTGTCACAATTTTCTCGACATCCGTAACTAATGGTTCGTGTAGTTTGGCTGCGACTTGTTTTGCAATACTACTAGTTCCAATATCATTGTTAAATAGGACAAATCCATGTTCTTGCCCAGCTAAAAAGGTACTAATCGTTGCTGCAGTTTGTTGCACATTAATCTTGGTAAATTGAGCATAGGTTAAGAAATCTAGTTCTCCTAGTCCAACGCCATCATATATCGCGACCATGTCTTGGCTATTCTGCGCTAATACCACGGCTTTGATGGGTTGCGCTTTGAAGTTATGCTGCGCAAACTGAATCAATTTCAAATTATCTTCCTGATTATCTTCACCGGCCAATAAGACTAAATATACTGATTCATTTGACATTTTGGCACCTCCCTCATAAAACGCCTTGTTGTTTAATGGCACTCACCAATATTTGAATTGATTCTGTTTTATCTGACTCATAATCAATCGTTTTGGCAGGTTGTTGTTCTGGCAAACGTACGATTCGCTGATTGCCAACACTACTGGTCAGCTGCCGCCACTCATCGTTTGTGAGCAACGACAATTTTGAAATTTCAATCGTGTCGATCTGAGCTCGTTTAGCAGCAATCTTTGTCTTAAAGCTTGGAAGACGCGGCTTATTGATCGTCGAATCTACAGAGATGACTGCAGGCAATTTTAACTGTCCACTCACAGTTCCTTGTGCCCACTTCATTTTATAAGTAAGCTGCTCAGACTGTACCGGCGTTAACTCATAGACATTATCGTAGTATGGTAGCTTTAACGCATCTGCAATCAAACTACCCGTTGTCCCTTGAGCATCGTCAACTGCCTCTTCACCAGTGACGATAACATCATAATTCGCAAGTTGATGCGCGGCTTCTGCCAAAATAATTCCAGGGACAACCTTCGCATCTTGAATATCACTTTTAATCGTAATTGCTTGTTGCGCACCCATTGAAAGTCCTGCACGCAACGCAGAATCCGTGACATCGTCCTCACCATAAGACGCTACTGTGACGGTTCCTGAATCGCCAGCAAGCTGCAGTGCTGCTTCAATCGCTCGCTTATCAACAGGATTTAAGAACACAACGCCATTTGGAATTAACTGTCCATTGTCATCTATTGCCGGTTGCTTATCCGTACCTAGAATACCTTTAATAAATACCAGACTGTTCACGTTCTTACCCCCTATCTATTGACGATATTCACGATCTAATTCATGTGCGACCGTGACACGTTGAATTTGATTAGTCCCTTCAAAAATCTGAAATACTTTGCAGTCACGCATTAGTTTTTCAACTGGAAATTCTTTAGAGACACCATAACCACCAAAGATTTGGACTGCATCTGACGTTACTTGCTGAACAGCATCAGTGACAAAAGTTTTGGTCATTGCGCCTTCTTTTCGTACTAAACTGCCAGCATCCATCATTTTCATCGTATTGTTGACCATTAACCGTGAAGCTTCCGTTTGAATCGCCATATTAGCTAGCATTTCCTGAACTGCTTCAAATTTCATGATCGGTTGCTTAAATTGTGTCCGCTTCTGTGCATACTTAACCGATTCATCTAGCGCACGTTGCATAATACCAACAGCTAGCGTTGCAACAAACGCCCGTGATAGGTTCAAGCTATTCAACGCAACCTTCAGGCCGTGGCCCTCTTCACCAATCAAATTGCTTGCAGGGACCCTGACGTGATCAAAAGTCACATTGGTTGTATTGGATAAACGCAGTCCCATCTTGTCTTCATGCTTACCAGCAGTAATGCCGCCACGTGATTTTTCAACGATAAAGGCGCTCAATCCTTTGTTACCATCATCAGAAGTTCGGAAGATTCCCACAAAAATATCTGCTAAACTGCCATTAGTGATAAAGGCTTTTTCACCATTCAAAATATAATCGTCGCCATCACGAGTTGCGGTTGCTTGAACTGATCCGGCATCCGTTCCAGCATCTGCCTCACTTAATGCAAAGGCAGCAAAAGCCCCTGGCGCAATAACATCCGCAAAATGTTGAATTTGTGCTTCGTTACCTGCAATCATTACCGAACGTAATGCTACAAAGGTCGAGACTAACGTGATCGCATAACCGGCGTCATAACTTGCCAACTTTTCAAAAATCATCGCAGTTGTTTCATATGATAATCCTGCACCGCCGTACTTTTCCGGAATTTCAAGCATGTGTAGGCCCATATCAAATGCCAGCTTGAATAACTCAGGCGGACATTCACCCTCTTGGTCATATTTCTGAATATCCTTCGTGGAGAGATTTTCATCCGCAAACTCTTTGACCATATTGATAAAATCTTTTTGTTCATCTGTATATAATAGTGCCATTTTTCTCACCCCTTATTTGACTGGATCCCCAATATGCCGGGTTGTCCCAGCCGCGCCATCAGCAACTAACTGGTTGATCTTGTCCTGCGAGTACCCTAATTCGCTCAATACTTCAATCGTATCCGCACCTTGAGCACGCGAAATCTTAAGTTCTGGATCACCCATTGATTCAAACCGAACGGGATTAGTCGGAATTAACCGCTTATTACCTGATGGATACTGCAATTTGCGTAATTCATCATTATCGAGTGCTTCTGCGTCGTCATAGATTTCTGTTGGAACGTAGCACGCCTCTAACGGCAAATCATTCTCTTTGAATAAATCAACCCAATGCTGTAACGGTTGTTTCTTAAATTGTTCGTCCAAAATCGCAATAAACTCACGGTTAAGGTTAGCCTCGTTAATATGATCAATATTGTTATAACGTTCATCGTCCACTAAATCTGGACGACCGATCAACTTCATGACCTTGTTATAATCACGGTTAAAGACTGGGACACACATGACAAACCACCGTTCATCACTTGTTTGAAAACAATCGTTAAATGGATTGGCCACGTTTAACCGACTCTTCGGGTAAGTATTGCCATATTGAGCAGAAACCATGGCGACATTTTGCATGAATAATGCCGCATGATGCAGGCTAACAGTGATTTTATCGCCCTTACCAGTCCTTGCTTGCTTAATCAATGCGGCACAGATTCCGGCCGTTAAGCACATCGAAACTTGAAAATCACCGTACCCATTGGCAGGGTTCATTGGACTTTGCCCTGCTTCCATTGTGGTACCAAGCACCCCACCGCGAGACATATAGGCAGTCGCATCAAATCCCGCAGCGTCCTTGTTCGGCCCGTGCTCACCATACCCTAAGACTTGGGCAAAAATCAGTCTTGGAAATTGCTTTTTTAAATGATCATAATCAATTCCTAAGTGTTTGAGTGATTTAGTCCGAATATTCGTCAGAAACACATCAGCATCCTTCAGTAGATCGTCGAAGGCTTGAAGGCCCTCCTCTTTTTTGAGGTTTAATGTGACAAACCTCTTATTGAGATTTGAAATATCAAATCCCAAATTTTCATCATCTGAGTAATGCATGTTAAACACAGCCCCCTGTGTTCGCTCCGCATCTCCTTTGGGTGGTTCCACCTTAATGACGTCAGCACCCCATTCACCTAACACCCGTGCAACTGTTGGTGCTGCTAAAAACGTTGTCATATCAACGATTTTAATTCCATCTAGAGTCTTACCCATGATACTTTCCTCCTAAACAAACATGCCGATAGCATGATTAACCTATACTATCGGCATATTTTTACGATTTATTATTCAATAATGCCGTCATTAGCAATCAGCTTCCGCGCTGCCGTAAGACGTTGGACTGAACGAGGTCCTTCTTCAAGCCACATTGCCCGGCAATCACGATACATCCGTTCAACAGGGCCGTATGGGTTATCTTCGAAGTAACCAATACCACCAAAGATTTCAAGGCAATAGTCCGAAACCAACTTGACAGTGTTGATACTGAATAATTTGCACATCGCTGCTTTCTCTTCAATATCTTCACCACGATCGTATTGATCTGCTAAGTTATGAAGCATTGTCCGTAAGGCAAAAATCTCAGTTCCCATATCAGCAATTTCTTGTTGGATTGCTTGACGCTTTACTAATGGCTTACCAAACGTTACCCGGTCTTTAGCCCGTGCAATCGCCATTTCAAGCATCCGTTGACTCATCCCAAGGTTACTTGCTGCAATGTGTGCCCGTGAAATTGATAACGAAGCAATTGCAACATGTAAGCCATCGCCTTCTTCACCAAGCAGATATTTCTTATTAACCCACATGTTAGTGAACTTTAAGCCAGCGTGACCAGCACCACGGCATCCCATCATGTGTGGCATTGGAACGATTTCATATCCTGGCGTGTCAACTGGAACATAGAATGCACTCAAGCGCTTAGAGCCTTCAGCATCTGGATCTGTTACGGCAATAACATAGGCAGCATCACTGCAATCTGTGTGAGAAATCAACGTCTTTTCACCATTTAAGATGTAGTCGTCTCCATCCTTAACAGCAGTCGTATGCAAGTCAGCACCAGTACCACCACTCTCTTCGGTCAAAGCAAAACAAGTAAAAATACTTTTATCTTGTAACTTTGGCATGACTTCAGCTTTCAATTCTGGTTGACCAAATTCGTCCATGATCCGCCAGTTCAAGTCAGCAGCATAGTGCAAGTGCATCCGCATACCACCAGGACCCCGTGAGAACATTTCTTGGACTTGGAAGATTTGTTTACAACTCAATCCAAAGCCACCATATTTTAGTGGTAAGGCAAAACGATATAAATCATTATCGATTGCTAGTTCAAAGAACTTCTTTGGGAAACGATTCGTCACTTCGACTTCTTTTTGTAAGTAATCGAATTCATTTTCTGCCAAATGCTTAATTTGCTTTAGATATAATGCAAATTCTTCATCTGTCATCTTAGTCCCTGGTTTTGTGTGTACTAACTTCTTAGTAGGTTCATATGGTAAAGTTTCTGTAGCTTCCATTATTTAGCACGCTCCTTTAAATTTCTTTGTGTTCCGATACCTTTTAACATTAGGATTAGATCAATCACTAATCCGACCGCCGCAACGCCAATGGCAACTAAATATGCTGGGTAATACGCCGTAACACCAGCCGTCTTATTGGTAAACAAGGCGGCAATTTGTGGTCCAACCAGCGCACCAATCGCATAGCCGAAAAACATTAAGCCGTAGTTGATTCCCGAATGTATTTGGCCGAATGTATTTCCTGTAAGCGTTGGATAAACCACTAAAACACCTCCGAACGATGCCCCCAATAACACGAGGAAAATAACGAATGTAACGATGTTAGCGGAAAATCGCAAGCCCGCTAGTCCGATAATTGTGAGAATTAAAATTCCAGCTAAAGTTTCGGTTTGACCAAACTTATCAACTAGTTTTCCTGTTAATAGTCGGCCACCAAAGTTAGCCAATGTGTTAATCACAACCATATTAGCGGCAACGACCGGTGTCATACTCAGTTGAATCTGTGCAATCATTGATAACGATCCAATTAGCATAATTCCGGCAGTACATGAGATGGAGAATAATAACAATAGCGCCCAAAACTGCCATGTTTTTAGCATTTTCTGAGGTGTAAAATCATTGTTGTCGCTAACAATCTGTGCCTCTTGAGTCTGCTGTTCTTCTGGTGTGTCCATCATCCAGCCAACTGCCCAGCAAATAACAAGATAGGCAATACCAATTGGGACAAAGCCCATCATGCCATAACTGTTGCATAGGATAGCGCCAGCCTTTGCGAGTACCAACGGCCCCAATGACGCTGCACCAAGTAGCAGTCCTGAAATCGTTCCACGTTTTTCTGGGAACCACTTCAATGCCGTTAAAAGTGCGGGATTATACATAATCCCATTTCCGGCACCAGCCATTAATCCAACCGTTAAGTATAAAAAGAACAAATTATGAACAAAAGCGGTAAGAAACCATCCTAAGCCAAAAATCAATCCGCCAAAATACATCAACTTCTTCGCACCAAACTTATCCATGATGTGTCCTGATGCAACCCCAAAGCACGCCATAAAGAATTGGTAAAGTGTCAACGTCAGTGCGACTTGTGATTCAGTACCACCAGTAGCTTGTTGCAATGGGATTGAAAATACTGAAAATGCCGAAGATGCAGCACAACAGAATATAATAAAGAACGCAGCGGTAAATACATGTGAACGGTGAACCGTTCTAATATTAGTCGTTTCCATTACTTTCCTCCTTTCTATCGGCTGAGGATGTTACCGCTTCCTTACACTCTTTATACTAGTGCCTTAGTTCACAAAATAAAAATTCCAAAAATAATTAGATCCATAGCTTTTAAAAATATCAGCTTTACACCAAGCTTCCAAATTCATTTCAGAAGTGTTAATTCGAAAAATATTTTTGTGAATTATTTATTTTATCGCGATTTTTGTTGCCTACTTATTGGGATTTATGACGATTGATAGCCTAGATTTATCAATTAATAGAATTTGCCTACTTTATGTCGGAACCGTTTTCATTGTATAGTGTAGAAGAAGTTAACCACGATGCTTTTCGCTTTTAGGAGGGATTTCTGTTGAATCTTAATCAGCTTTACTATTTCCGAACTTTAGCAGAATTTCAACATTATACAAAAGCTGCTGCACATTTGTACATTAGTCAACCAAGTCTTAGCAACGTCATGAAGTCACTTGAAAAAGAGCTTGGGTGTGTCTTGTTTGAGAAGACTGGACGAAACGTTAAACTCACAGAGTATGGTCGAATGTTTTACAACACCACATGCTCAACTCTTAACATCCTTGACGAAGGAAAAACTGAATTAGCGCAAAAAATAAAGCGTGATGCTGGTATTATCAACATCGCTTGCATCCCAACATCAATTGGGACACGCTTGCCAAAACTAATTAAGGATTTCCAAGAGAAGAACACTAAATCACCGTACTTTATTCTCCATGATGCATTCTCGCTCCCAATTCTAGATGGCCTTACGAACGGTAAGTATGATATCGGTATCTGCTCACGAGACCTGCACTATCAAGAGCTTTCCTTTATTCCACTATTTTCTGAAAAAATCATGGTGATCGTACCACCTACTCATCCACTGGCTGCGAAGAAGAAATTAACACCCTCGATGCTACGACACTACAACTTAATTACGTATTCAGAGAAGACACCAATTGGGGCTTCAGTGCGGCATGAGCTCAATGCAAAATGCCCAAATCTGACTTTTGCCGAATCGTACGATGGTGAAATTGCTATTGCCGGGCAAGTCGTAGAAAATAATGACGTTGGCATCGTTGCCGACACAGTTCTAGTCAACATCTTTAACGTTGTTAAGGTCCCACTTGCTGTTCCAAGTGATACGCGTACGGTCTACATCGCATACAATCACACCCGCCAGATTGCGCCGACACTCCAAGCTTTTATTGACTATATTCAAAGCACCAATGCACAACATTACACTACGGTTTAGATAATGATGACATCAAGCATAATGCTGACGATAGTACGGCTTGATTCCAGCGACAGTTTAATATGGCTATTTTAGTGTATAATGTGGATTTCGATTGTATGGATATGAAAAGTCCGTCCGAAGATGTTGAGAGAATCTTCGAACGGACTTTTTTGGACAGAATACTTTTCGAATTTAAAATACGCTGATATATCAGTGATTGTGGCAGAACTCATTGATAATTCAAATTCAAATCGAATTTAAATCATTCCAGTAAATATCCATCATAGAAAGCTCTTAGAAGGCGTAATGAATGGCATCCTTATACTCATTGTATAGATGCTGATTCAATCGATCTCCGCCATCTAGATTAGCAGAATAGAAAATCGGTGGCGTCTCTACTCCCAAATCAACTAATTGTTGATTCACCTCAACTACGATGGTGTTCAAAATTGAGGCACCAATAACAGTTGAAGTTGGTCCAACTTTTTGGGCAACATTTTTAATTTTGCAAGATGCATCACCGATATCACCATAATTATCAATAACAACATCTGCGATTTCAAACAAACGTTTTCCGGAAGAATGACGACTTGTCACCGATTTTGAATACGCTAGATTAGTCAGGGCAATGATTTTTACCCCTTTTTCTTTAGCAGCCATTCCTAAATCAATAATAACCGGATTACGACCAGAAACTGAATGTAAAATCAGCACATCGTTCGCTTTAAAATCCACTGTGCTGGCTAAAGCAGTTCCGTAGCCTTCAAGCCTTTCCATCTTGCTTGTAAAAGTAATCGGCTTTCGATCCAACATCACTTCGCGTCCAAAAATAGCATTAATTGTCATCATACCGCCCGCACGATAATACATCTCTTCAGATAAAATACCAGCATGGCTGGCCCCGAATATATATACCGAATGTTTATCCATCGTTGCTGTTACCATTAATTGAGCAGCCTGTTCTATCTTGCCAGATTCTTCCTTTTCAACATCAGCTAGAATTTCACGAATCTTATTTATATACTGAAATGCCATTAGAAACCTCCAAATAATCGACCAACACCTTCGGCAAACATTCCCCATAGAGATAAGTCATTACCACCAAAAATAAGAATCCAATTACGAATGGTTGATCCTAATAATATAGCTGAAAAGCCTACTAATGCGATCATAGCAACAGATGCCACAGCTGTACCAACAATGGCGCCACGCAGGCCACCCTGACCTTCACCAATAACCGCTGCACCACCACATTCAAAGAAGCTTGTGATGACCATCGGAACAATTAGGATACCAAATAAGTGCACTGAATTAGCCACAACTACCAAGATTGTTGACGTTATCATTGCGGTTAGAAAACCAATAATAACTGCATTAGGACGATAGTTGAATAGGATTGGAACATCAAAAGCAGGTTTAGCACCAGGAACAACTTTTTCTGCAATACCTTGGAATGCTGGCACAATTTGATTGATTAGTAAGCGGACCCCATACAGCAAGATCAGCAATCCAGCGCCAAAGGTTAAGCCTTGATTTAGCGCATACATAACGACATTGCTACCACTTGGAACCAATGAAGGTGCGATTATTCCCACGACAATATCCACAATGAACATTACCAAACCACCAGTAATTGAAATTTCTCTGAAGAATGACAAGCCTTCTGGAATTTTTAGATCCTCAGTTGAATGTGACTTATTACCAACATGCTTAGCCACAAACCCTGATATCAGTGACAATATCCCTGTAGGATGTCCAATCAGGAAGGAATCATCTCCAGTAGCTGCCCAAACATACTTGCGCATAATCCACGGCATGCATGACCAATAACAGGCTGAAATAATCGCACCCAATACTACTAGCAGCACTCCTTTGACGCCAGCCTCAACCAATCCAGCCACAATCACAAAGGGTACCCACCATAGCATATGCCCGGTTAAAAAGATTGTCTTAATTGGTGTAAATCGAGCAATTAACAAATGAACGATTAGTCCAAAAAACATAGCCATCCCAACAGCCCCACCATAGTCCGCTGTAAATGTGATATCCGACAACCCTTTGGCAACTTTGACACCCATTTGAGTTTGAACTGCCGTATTAATGTTGGCGATAATAGTTGTCAGCATGTTAACGCCTTCGGTCAAAATTAGCATTCCAAAAGCAGCAGTTAAGCTGCCCTTTACAATTTCGTCAATTTTTTTCTTTTGAATCGCTAAACCTAATGCAGCAATTAGGCCTAGTAGAATTGGTGGATTTTGTAAAATGTTCGTCGCAATCCAGTTGATCATGTGTTATGCCTCCTGACTATCCAAATAAGCCCGCACTTGCTTTGACACTTCTTCTTTATCCATATACTTTTTAACTGGATAAACCGGATTTTTCACAGACGCTTTCAAGTCCTTTAATAATTCTTGACTAGTAAAATAGGCATCTGCCTCTGTCGCTTTGGCAGTCGCAATATCCGTATTTTCTACTGAAGCATCAATATTCATTTCCTTTACAACTTTATCCAGCGTCATTTTAAGCACCATTGAACTGCCAACACCAAATCCGCACACTGCAAGAAATTTCATTTCTATCCCTCCAACTAATTAAAAAGCTTTGCGATTTGTTCACGATTTCCTGTCAAAATTCTTCGATATTTTTGTTCATCCATAAAAATACTCATGATTGCTTGTAACCACTCTAAATGGCTGGTATTATCTTTGGCTGCTAAGATCAAAAATACTTTCACCGGTTTTCCGGCTAAGTCAACAGCTTGCTTCGTGACTAGCAGTGACATTCCAGCCCGACTGACGCCGACCCCTGGCCGAGCATGCATTAGCGCAAAATAGTCTGTTAATACCATATAAGGGCCATTACTGTTCACACTTGCAATCATATTCTCCACATAAACAGAAGAAATCATCTTGGCCTTCAGTAATGGTTGACTTGCCAACTTAATTGCACTTTTCCAGTCATTAATATGAGTGACAACCTGGATTGCATCATTTGAGAGAATTGCTTTTACCACGATTCATTTAACCTCCATCATTTTAGAAATAAACCAGCTTTTGTCCTCAATCCCTTTCATCAGCAAATTCATAAACGGTTCCACGTAAGCGCTATCTTTTTCGCGTATCATTAACAGGGCCACAACGTCGACACTGACGTTGTCCCAAATAATTGGCGTATCCAAAATCAATACCGTAATACAAGTTTGATCCACCAGTGATGGCTTACCGTGAGGAATGGCGAAACCATTTCCTAAGTAAGTAGACTGTACCGCTTCACGCTTTAATACTGACTCTCTAAATGCTCGTTGTCGTTCATCACTTTTCCAATAATTCTTACTTTGCAAATATTCAATTGCTGTTAAAAAGTTTGGTACATCATCAAAAAAGACATGTCCAGTTAGCATTTTCAAAGCTGGCGTTAAACTAGTTTCATTAGATACGATTTCACGACTGTTTTGCGCTAATGTAATATCAATATATCTGCTCATAATTTTTTTCATATCTTCTGCCGACATTAATGGCGAAATTTTCACATATGATATTCTCGCATCAGTAATTATGACAGTTGAAATGATTAGATCCACATCTGACAGATCTTGTTGTTTCAGCTTATCAACTGAAACAACTTCGATTAGCGTAATATCGGGCAAAATCTGGCGTAATTTAGCAGATATTAATGCACTAGTTCCAATACCATTGGGGCATACGAACAATACTTTTCGGACCTTCTTGCTACGCTCCAGCGCTGCTTGGAAATGAATGGTAACAAAGCCCACTTCATCTGCTGAAATCATTAAATTATTGTCATTGCCAAAATCATTAAGCGCATACCATACGACACCAAATAATTTACGATAACTTTTACGTATTTCATCTAAAACTGGGTTAATTACGGTTGTATGAGCCTGTAGTCGTAAAACTAACTGGTACAGATGCACCATCAAGTCTGATTCCAAACGACTGTCCTGGCTAAAATCAGTGTTAACTCCTTCGCCGACACGAACAATAAGTTGCTTAACCTTTACTTTAAACGAGTCAGGAATTGTACTGTTTACCATAAAATATTTGAAACCATTTCCCAAAATCACGTAAGTTAAATACTGAAAATCAGCTTTTGAGAACTGATAAATTCGATTGTCCTCAATAGACTTCAATAACTCGTATACTAACGGATATTTATCGAATTGAAAAAACAGCTTACCAAATTGGCGTTTAGTACCCAATTGAATGTGCTGATTCTCCTTTCCACGTTGTATCACGATAACTGTAGAAATTAGAATATCCTGTAAATAACTTTCCGGCACTTCAATTTGTGATTGTCTCAAAATCGATCTAAAAAGTATTGCAACTTGTTCATATAACGATTGATCCAGTAACGTTGACAACATAAAATGATTCGTTTTGATGTCGTTTATTAGATCCATAATGAGCCGCTTTAAAACACGTTGCCTTGAAATTTCACCTCCAGTCAAATACGTGCCTGAATTATCAAATGTCAGCCTTACCTTTTCTTCGGCCAATATTTGTTTCACACTCGCAATGTCGTTAGCGATACTGCTTCGTGAAACATAGTACTCATTCGATAATTGTTGATAACTTAGATGTTCGCTATTCAGTAACCGCTGCAGAATTAAATACTTTCGTTCCTTGCTACTTAGGTTTTGATTTGCTTTCAAGTGATCACCTTCAATTAGTAGTGTAGTTGACTAGCCCAAGACTAGGTAGACCAAAAAAATACCAAGGTATTATTAAAAAGCTGAACACCTTGAATTTTAGTGAGAGTACTTTAAAGGACGGTATTATAAAGTGAATCACTTTATAGTACCGTCCTTATTCTTAAAAGCTAGCTATATGCTTTTATGTCGTCATAAAACAAGCACCAGAAAACTATCTGACCTGGCGCTCACGAAACTGAATCGGTGAAAGCCCTGTCTTTTTACGAAACAGCCGGCTAAAATAATGCGGGTCTTCGTACCCTACCTTGTTAGCAATTGCCGTAACAGTGTATTGTAAAATTGGCGAAGTTAGCAGTTCTTGCGCCCGTTGAATTCGATATGCTATCAGATATTCCGAAAACGTTCTACCGTAAACTTGCTTTAATTGTCTACTTAAATAAGTATCGCTAACAAACAGTGCACTAGCAACTTGCCCTAAAGAAAGCCCCTTTTCAGAATAATGTGATTCAATGTAAGATTTTACATTATCTGCCAAGGTAAGACTCGCCGCTACGTCACTAGTTGGCGCTATTATTAGTCGGTGCTGGAATACAGTCATCAGTTTTTGTAGATCAGATCTGGGAATTGGCTTTAATAAGTAATCAATGACTTGTAACTTAATTGCTCGCCTTGCAAAATCAAAATCATCAAACCCACTGATAATGACGACCAATATATCTGGATAGCGATGATTAATTAGCTCAATTAAGTCCAAGCCGTTCATATCTCCAAGATTTATATCAATTAACGCTGCTGACACCAAATGCTTATCAACATAATCCAAAGCCTCCCGACCAGTACTAGCAGTTATTACCTCATCAAATGGTGACTGAATTTTTTGCAAGTAATTGGCCAATCCATTCCGCAATGCTTGTTCATCATCAACAACCATCAGTCTTCTCATATTTAAACACCCCCACTAAAGCGATTCATCAACTAATGGCAAGACCAGTACAGCTGTCGTTAGTTTCTCGTTACTATGATAACGAAGGTATGCTCGCCCACTATAAACTAATTTCAATCGATGTCGAATATTATAAATACCATAGCTATTTTGCCCCGCGTTATAACTACCATCATTTAGCTTTCGAACTAGTTCTTTTGATATTGGCTTTCCATTGTTACTGACCATCAATTTCAACTGTGTGGATGATATTAGTGATGCACTAATTTTCAATTCGTTGTCAGTATTCTCACTACATCGAAGCCCATGGTTAATCGCATTCTCTACTAATGGCTGTAAGATGAAATGCATTACAGGCTGATCCATCAACGAATCATCAATATCAATTGAAAGTTGACGTATCTTTGGAAAACGAACGGCCTGAATTTTAAAATAACTTTGAACATGAATAATTTCATCCCTTAATGTCATAAATTCACGACCATGATTAAGCCCTTTTCGGAAAAAAACACTCAAGTTTTCAATCATCATAAGGGCATCATCAGTCTCATCGCCCATAATCTGCCACTGAATAGTATCCAATGTGTTATATAAAAAATGCGGTTGGATCTGAGCTTGTAAGACCTGAATGGTGGCCTCACGATACTTAGTCTCATTCTCATAAACTCGATCTAGTGTTTGATTGAACGTCGTTGCCAACATTCGAATTTCTTGTGGTCCTTCAACGGTTGCTCGAATAGCATAACCACCATTTTGAATTTCATTCATAGATCGTGTAAGATTCTCAATTGGTCGTACAATTCGTCGTAATAGCAAGATTAACAATAGGCCCAATAAAGCAATTACAACCAAAATAATAATCAATAGCAATCGAATAAGATGTTGCGTGCCTTCACGCAGTTCCTTTTTCTGAACCACATAATTCACTTTCCATTGAGGTAATTTATTCAACTTAGTTGTGAGCAATAGCTCCTTTTGGGGATCGATTTGTGGCGAGTCAGTCCCGCGCCCCAATAGCATTCCAGTCCCATCGTAGATTGACAAATCATGCGTCAGTGCCTCCACTTTTGTCAATGGAATTGCGGCTGCAACATAAGCAGTATGATCTGGTAATGGCTGAGTTAATCGGTACAAAATAATGACAATAGATTGGTGGTCCTCCTGAGAAGTTAATAAATTACTGACTGTATAGACTCGTTTAGGATATCGCTGCATCTCTCGATAATAAGAGCGGTGTCGCACTGAGAAGCTAGGAAATGAATCGGAATATGAAATCCCATCACGCGATACTAGTCGAATCGAAACATAGTTATGCTTATCAAATCCAGAAAGCGTTTTCGTCTCGTTGAATAATTGCTGTCTAGTATACTTACGCTGTCCAGATAAGTTTGCAAGCAGTCGTAACTCTGATAATCTCTCTCCAAACCAATCGTCAATTTGGTTTCCCCGGTCATCAACCATTTGTTGCGTCATTGTAGTATTAATTGGCATGACATTTCGAGCTAACTCAATACGCATAGCACCATAAATCGTTCCAATCAGCGTTAACGAGATGAATATAAATAACCAAACAACTTGCTTTTTGATCGAGCCCATTTTGATCCCCCCAGATTTTCTAGCTTCCCTTCCCCTTCTTTTGAGTATTATTTCACAATTAAGTCATGAAAGTCCACCTTATCTCTTAAAAGTCCAACGACGTTCTACCCATCAGCCCATATAATATATATTAACAAATACCTATTTTGGAGGCTTCGATATGAAAAAAAGATGGGGAAGCATCATTTTGGCGATTATCTCAATATTCCTATTAACAGCTTGTTCATCAAGCAACAAGTCGCAAACTATTACCGGGACCGGGAATGGCAAGCACGGTAGTATCAAAGTTGCCGTAACTTTTAAGGGGGATTCAATAAAAAACATCAAGGTTCTCGAACAAAATGAGAACAAAGTACTGTCTAAGCCGGTCTATAAGCAACTAAAAGATACCATTGTTGCCAAAAATTCAACTGGTGTTGATGTTATAAGTGGCTCAACGGCAACTAGTAAAGGATATATCGCGGCCGTGAATGATGCTGTCAAAAAAGCAGGTATCTCGCTTAAGGCGGTTAAAATAAAATCCAGTTCTGCCAAGCCTAAGATTGCGAAAACCAATAACTATGATATCGTCGTTGTTGGTTCTGGCGGTGGTGGCTTCGCAGCTGCAATTGAAGCCAAACAAGCTGGCAAGAAAGTCGCAATTATCGAGAAAATGCCAACAGTTGGCGGGAACACTCTAATTTCTGGAGGGGAAATGAACGCACCAGGTAACTGGGTTCAAAAGAAACTCGGTACCAAGGGTGATTCTGTCGCCAGCTATTATAAAGATACGATGAAAGGCGGTGATAACCTCGGTGATCCAGAAATGGTTCATATCCTTGCCAATAATGCGTTAGGATCCGCCAAATGGTTGCGTGACGATATCCATGTCAAGTTCATAAATAACCAACTCTTTCAGTTCGGCGGTCATAGCTATAAGCGCGCTTTAATCCCCGTTGGACATACTGGACAAGAATTAGTGACTAAACTGAACACAAAAGCTAAATCTTTGAATATTCCTATTTACGTCAACATGAAAGCCAAGTCCTTAATTCAAAAGGATGGCCGTGTCACCGGTGTCAAAGCACAATATCAAGGTAAACGAAATATTACTTTCAATGCCAAAAAAGCTGTTATCTTAACAACTGGTGGTTTTGGTTCAAATGTGAAGATGCGTACAAAATATAATAAAGAATTCGATCAACGTTATAAGTCTACTGATACAGCCGGAACAACCGGAGATGGCATCACTATGGCTCAACAAGTAGGTGCCAAGTTAACTAACATGAAATACATTCAAACCTATCCCATCGCCAATCCCAAAACCGGTATGATTTCACTATTAGCTGACACTCGTTTTGACGGTGCCATTCTGGTTAACCAAAATGGTCAGCGCTTTGTTGAAGAACTTGAGCGCCGAGACGTTATTTCTAAAGCCATCTTAAAGCAACCTGGTAGTTATACGTATCAGATTTGGAATGACAAAATCGATGGCATTTCGAAAACGAAAGCTGCTCACAAAGCTGAATATGATGAATTAATTAATGAACATCTTCTTTACAAAGCGGACACAATCAACGAATTAGCAAAAGATGTTAATATCGATCCAGCTGCATTAAGCGCAACAATCACCAAGGTTAATCAATATGCCAAAATAGGAAATGATAAAGATTTCCATCATCGTGCCGGCTTGGTGTCCTTAGCTAAAGGACCCTACTATATTGAAAAAGCCGTTCCATCAGTTCATCATACTATGGGTGGCTTAGTTATCAATAAACAGACACAAGTTCTGAATACTGATGACCAGGTTATTCCTGGATTATATGCCGCTGGTGAACTAACTGGTGTTATTCAAGGTTCAAACCGTCTTGGTGGTAACGCCATTGCTGATATTATCACTTTTGGACGCATCGCTGGCCAATCAGCAGGAAAGCTGTAGTTTATTGATATAGCCATGAATCAAGTCATACTATCATTGAATTCAAAAAGAAGTAGAAAGCCAATTTGACGGCCCTCTGCTTCTTTTATCTTTATTGCCACATTTAAGCAACACCAGAGTCAAACATTCTTTGACTCTAGTAATAGCAAGAGCGGCGCCACTCTTTCCATCAACAACCTCAGATTTTGCTTACCTTCCCTGATCGCCCTTTCTAAGTCAGTGACTTGTTGAATCAGGGAAAGGGCAGTCGTAAATCCAGCAGCGTGTACTTCTGATGGTGTCAATTGAATACTGCCAGCAACACAAAGACACGGCTTGTGGAATCGCCGCGCAATTTGTGCGACTTGTACCAGTAACTTTCCATGTAGTGATTGATGATCCAGTTGGCCCTCACCGGTAATGACAACATCCGTTGCTGCGATTTTATCTGCGAGTTGTGCCACATCGCTCATCATCTGAAAGCCCGGCACCACAGATGCTCCTAATAAGCGTAGCGCAAATCCCATGCCGCCAGCAGCGCCATCTCCTGCTAATTGTCCCTGATTAATAGGATCTACTTGTTGAGCAAAATGTTGAAACCGACGCTCAAAATCCTTTAAATTCGCATCCGTCAGGCCTTTTTGCGG
>NZ_JAGYGS010000031.1:0-36329 GCF_018991185.1 Lactiplantibacillus sp. 7.2.4 | reverse complement strand
TTTTTGTTTTGTTTTGTAATGAGGAGATGGGTAGATGGAACGATGTGCGTGGGCGAATTCGTCGTCAGTCATGCAGGCGTATCATGACAATGAGTGGGGCCGTCCCCAGCATGACCCGCAGCGGTTGTTTGAATTGCTGTGCTTAGAGACGTATCAGGCGGGCCTAAGCTGGCAAACGGTCTTGAATAAACGTGCGGCCTTCAATGAAGACTTCGCTAATTACGATATTGCGACCGTTGCTAAGATGACGACTGCGGATGTGGAGCGACTGCTGCAGGATGCACGGATCATTCGTCACCGGCAAAAACTGATGGCGACACTGAACAACGCGCGCGTCATCGCCAATTGGCCCGCGGGCTCAGACTTTGCAACCTGGCTATGGTCGTTCGTTGATGGTCAACCGATTCGGCAAGCGTGGGCCTCAATTAATGACGTTCCCGCCACGAATGACTTGGCTCGCCAAATCTCTAAGCAAATGAAACAACGCGGCTTTAAATTCGTTGGCCCGACGACAATTTATTCTTATTTGCAGGCAGTCGGTATCATCAACGACCATGTCCGTGACTGCCCGTGTGCACCAGAAAATGAAGCTGTCTAAGTGTGAGACTAACCATCCTTATTCGCAATTGCGCGAGCGAGGGTGGTTTTTATTATTTTTTGAATTGCTCCGAATAACTACTGATTATCAGCGTCTATTTATAAATAAATACTTATTATAACTATAAAAATAAATTGACAATTACTAACAAACTTTGCTAAGATACGACGTATAAATAGACGGCAAGTTTCAGCAAAATTTAGGGAGCGGTATCAAGGTGAGAAAATTAACGAGTTGGGGATTGTTGGTCGGGCTGTTAGTCGTGATATTGGGATTATGGTGGTCGACGGTTGCGGCCACTGCGGATGAGTTGGATTCTTTACCTAAATCGGCATTGAACTTAGACGGGTTATTTGAAGTGGGCAAGTTTGAGCAGAACGCCGCTTCGAAGCTGGCTGTTGACCAGGGCGATGGTCATACGGCGAACGTCTTTGAATTGAATAATGATAATAACCAAGTGGGTGCGATTTGGTCGACACCCGTTAACCGGTTTAATTTAAACGTTGATAATAAGATCACGATGCTCGTTAATTTTGGCGACCGGGGTGCTGGGGAAGGGTTGGCCCTCGTGTTACAAAATGACCCACGCAAGACGGCTGCCATCAGTCGCTTTGGGACCAAACGGGTGATTGGCGAGAACCTCGGAGTCTACGGGACGGATACGTATAGTCGTAAAACGGCTTCATCAACGATTGCCAAGACGGCGATTCAAAAGAGCTGGGCAATTGAAATCGACACCAAAAATAACGATGGTGGCTTTTTAGGCTTATATCAACGCGGGAACTCCTTTGATGAAAAGATGCATGGTAACCACGTTGCAGTTAATTACCCCGCATCACCGGAAACCTATACGCAGCGTGGTGGTTTGACCAGTTCATATCGGTTTGAACAAAATCACTTAGCGGCACAGGAAAAGTTGAAGTTGAATAATGGGCAGTGGTATCGCCTCCAGCTATCGTGGTCAGCGAAGAGTAAGGTCATGACATACACCTTTGGCAATAATACGCCGCGGTTAGTCAAAATCGATACGAGTGTGTTCGGTAAGGAAGTCCGTAATCTGACTTGGGGCGTGACCAGCACTTCGACTAGTAGTAACGCACGAACGCTGGTGGCCTTTGAGCAACTGCCACAACCGATCGAAATCGAGTCTGAATTGAACGTGACGAACGTGAGCCAAGAGTTGCCCGTCCATGAGGGCAGTTGGGTACATGGTGGCGACGATTTGGAATACGAGTATGTGCTGAGCTATTTGAGCGGCGACAATGGTTGGGAGAAGGTGGAAGCCAATATTCCACTGCCAGAATACGTGAAATTCTCGTCGGCCACGGTCCGTTATGAGGATGGGCATGAGGAAACGATTGAGCTGCCGGATGACGATCGATCTGAGGACCGACTGCAACACATGCTGAGCCAGAGTTTATCCAAGGAGAATCGGCATGCGTACATCACACTGCGCGGGGAAGCTGAGCGCGTCAATCAGGATACGAAGGTTCAGGATGATATCAGTTACTTTGTCGGCCCGGCGATGGAGATTGCGACCGCCACGCCACACTTCACCATTACGACCGGTAAAGCAGTCAGTTTGTCGGTAGACCCGGTTCAGCCAGTCAAAAAGGGTGCGCCCGCAACCGTCAAAGGCCAAGTTAAGCTGGATGATGGTTTGGACTTCGATAATGACGGCATGCGAGTTGAACTGAAGTTGAACGGCGAACGGCTGGAAGACTATCTGTTAGACCCTGATGACGCACCTGGTTACGTGGAGTTAGAGTTAGATCCCGAAGACTTGAACGAGGGTGAAAATGAGTTGATTCTGCGCGCCAAAAGCCAGGATAATGCGACCTCAGATGCGGTGGCGGTGACGATTCTAGTCCTGAATGGTGAGCTCAAAATTAAATCTTCCAGCAAGACGAGTACGTTTGAAGCCGTGCGGTTAACTGGGGCGGCGCAAACGAGTCGGCCTAAGGATCTAGAAGTCATTGTCGCGGATGAGACTGGCGGCAATACTGGCTGGCGCCTTGACGTGCACGCTAGCAAATTCGTGACGGCGCAGGGCCGAGTACTAGCAGGTGACCTCTACTATAATGATGGTAAAGAACTCAAATCGGTCACGGATGCGACCCAAACGGTGGTCAAAACGCAGACGAAAGCTGGGGAAGATTACAATGTCACCAAGGACTGGTCAGACCAGCACGGCTTGATCATCAAGACTAATCCCGCCGCGGTGCCCGGTCAGTACGAGAGCACGCTGACGTGGACGTTAGGTGCGGTGCCGGGGAAGTAGGTAGAACGCAAACTGGAATGAGATTGAGGTTGCTTTACAAGTGACTGATGCGTGCTGGTGAGACGCAATGCCTTTGTGAGATTTCCGCACTAACTCGGTAGCTGGATGCCAAACTTAATCAATACAAATCATATCAATCACGACGCTTTGAGAATGGACTGCCATTCTCAAAGCGTTTTTTTGACGAGCAAGTCTGAAGTGTGAGATTGATCAGATTGAAAATGAGGGCCTGAGTTCTGAGCCTGACCATTATCAAACGGCGCAATTCATTTCAATTTTTGAGATTGAGACTTTTTAATTGGCAAGTCATAAATTGGCATGCGACTTCACCAAGTATTTCCAATCGCTAAATCGTAACGCATAAAAAACGTGCGCAAAAAATAATCCCCCATGAACCAGTTTTTGAGCGCGTCAATCACGAACACCCACTGCTTTAGAGCCCCCGTACAGGTGAATATAAAAATTTCGGTTACAAGCCTATAAATAACCTCATCGTGTTCACAAATTAGTCGGATTTCACGTGTACTTTAAAAGTTGTGAACGCAATTGTCATACTAATACTTTATCTGAAGGAGGGTTAAGCGTGAATTTTTTTAAACGCGCATGGCTTAACTTAACGGCGAAAAAGGGCCGTTCAATTCTATTAGTACTCGTGACCACTGCAATAATGTTGTTTGTGTTAGCGGGACTACTGATTAGGAATGCCGCTGATACAGCGACAAGCAATGCCAAGAAGAGTGTCGGTGCGACCGTCACATTGTCTGCTAACCGGGAGGCCGCATTCAAGAAGATGCGGAGTTCCACGTCTACTAGCAAGTCGAGCAGACCGAAGCTGACGACCTCGCCCGTTAAGTTGAGTGATGCCAAGAAGATCGCAAAACTCAACAACGTTGCCAGTTATAATGCAACGGTTTCAACTTCTGCCAATGCGAAGGGCTTTGATACGATTTCAACGTCCAGCAGTAGTGGCGGGATGAAAGGCATGGGTGGTATGAGTAGCAGTAGTAGCGGCGATATCGCGATTACTGGGGTAACGAATACCAGCAGTGTCTCAACGTTTGAAAGTAGCTCAAGTAAAATCACCAAGGGTCGTGGCATTACGGCCAGTGATGAAGGCACCAATAACGTGGTCATCGAAAGCGAATTGGCTAAGGAAGACAGCCTGAGCGTCGGTGATACGATCAAGCTCAAGGCGACGACTGGTGACAAGAAGACGTATACGATGAAGATCGTCGGGATCTACAAGGCTTCTTCAAGTGCAAGCACCCAACAAGGGCCTGGTAGCACCGATGTCAGCAACACGGTCTACACGTCATACACCTTTGCCAACACGGTCAAGGGCTCGAAGTACAAGAATACTGCAGATTCTGTGACCTTCTCAATCTCTAACCCGGCGAAGGTCAGCAGCGTCAAGACGGCTGGTAAGAAGATTATCAACACGTCGAAGTATTCATTAGCAACGGATGATAGTAGTTATCAGACGGTCAAGAGTTCGATGAATAACGTGAAGTCATTTGCGGATAAAATCGTTTGGCTGGTTGCGATTGCCGGTACGATTATCTTAGCTTTGATCGTTATCCTGATGATTCGCGAACGGCGCTACGAAATTGGTGTCTTGCTGTCATTAGGTGAGAGTCGCTGGAAGATTGTCGGCCAATTCTTCATCGAAATGGTGATGGTCTTGATTGTTTCCGTCGTCTTAGCTGGCTTCGGTGGCAAGTTCGTCGGTAACAAACTCGGCGATCAGTTAGTCTCACAACAAACGACTACGGCTACGACGTCAACTAGTTCGACTAGTCAAGGTCAGCCTGGCGGTGGTGGCGGTGCACCTAGTGGTAACACGGGTGGTAGCAAACCAAGTGGTAACATGCCTAGCGGTGGCGGTCGTATGGGCGGTGGTGCTAATAGCACGGCTAGTTCAGCGGCTGACACGGACCTCGATATCAACGTCACGATCATGGATCTGGTTGAACTTGGTGGGTTTGGTCTCGCCATCATGTTCCTGTCGATTATGTTAGCTTCAGGCGGCATTTTACGACTACAGCCGAAGAAAGTTTTAATTGATTAGGAGGGGCGGCAATGTTAAAAGTAAATGATCTTGGTTACTGGTATGACCGCCAAGAAAATAGTCTATTTGAACACGTAAATCTTGAATTTAAATCCGGCACGTCGTATGCCATCGTTGGCCAAAGTGGTTCTGGAAAGACGACCTTTCTCTCACTGCTTGCTGGTTTGGATAAACCGCGCGCTGGTCAGATTGAACTGAACGGCGAGCCCATCAATAAAATCGGCCTGACCAACTATCGGCGTTCTAAGGTGGCCATCGTCTTTCAGTCCTACAACCTGTTGACGTACATGTCGCCATTGAACAACTTGATGACGGCAATGGCGATTACCAATTCGGAACACCGTGGCGACAAGGATTACGCGATGAAGATGTTGCGGCGCTTAGGCATTAGTGACGACCAGATGAAGAAGAATGTTCAACGGTTATCCGGTGGACAGCAGCAACGGGTCGCCATTGCACGGACGATGGTGTGTGATGCCAAGTTAGTGGTGGCGGATGAACCGACTGGTAATTTGGATGAAGAGAACACGAAATATGTGATCGACCAATTCCAAAAAATCGCTCACGAACAGAAGAAATGCGTGATTATTGTGACGCATGAACCGGACGTGGCGGATGCGTGCGACCACTCGTACCGCTTAGAAAAACATCAATTTGTCTCAGAGACTTAGGTTGAGATAATTAGAAGCCGACGTATCAGGTGATTGAAAAATCACTTGGTACGTCGGCTTTTTGTTGGTCGAATTAGTGATGAGGATGATCAACCTGGTCACGAATCGTGATAGATAACGGAGCAATCAAGATGATAATAATGATGATTTCAAAAATTTGAAATTGGGCGGTAGTGGTGATGCCCGGTAGCTCAATGGTGGGTGCCATCGTACTGAAAAAATCATTGGCCGTATGGATGATAATTGCCCAGAATAACGACTTGGTTTGGACCGTGACGAGGCACAGTAATAAGCCAAGGGCGAAAGTAAAGGCGAGTTGTAGTAGCGTTATAGTTAAGGTCTGATGACTGAGATTAAGCAGGTGGGTCAGACTAAAGAATACGCTACTGAGCAGTGCGCCTGGAAGCACACCCCAGGTCGATCGGCATAGTTGAAAGAGTAAGCCGCGAAAGCTAGTTTCTTCGAATAAACTGATCAGAACGGCTACGCTGAGTGCGGCAAAGGTGGTCGACCACTGGCGCGTGGACAACAAGGCTAGGCTAGCAATGAGTGCGGTCACCAGTAACGTTGGTAGCACGGGTTTGAATTGTGTCCAGCTGATGGGGACGTTGCGATAGTGCAGTGGCTGCTGAAACCAAGCGGCATTGAACAGGAGGACAATGCCTAACAACAGGCTTTCTTGTAGACCAGTGGTGAGGAGCGCTGACAACTGGTTGAAAGGCGAAATTCGCAGGAACAAGCTGACGATGCCCATACTTGCTAGAATGCCACCCCATAATATTAGGACGCTTTTGAGTTGTCGCATGTCTTCAACACCACCTTTATGGTATTAAGCATACGCCTTTTTACGAAATTTAGGCATAGAAAAAACGTGCCACGATAGTTCGTGACACGTTTTGATGGCTTGATTTAGTTATCTTATAAAGCCCAAGCAGCCATGCCTTGTGCTTTGTATAAAGAAACGGCGGCATTGACTTGGTCTTCAACAGAACCACTGCTGATGTGCATGTTTTGGAATAAACCATAGGCACCAGAAGTACTGTTCTTAACAGTGGTGTTCCAGCCTGATTCACGCGTAATGATCGTGTTCCAAGTTGATGCAGAAACACCAGTCCGTGATTGCATTTGGCTCAAGACGTAGCTCTTCAAGTTGCTACCAGTGTAGCTTGAAGTCGTTGAAGTTGAGCTGGCGCTTGATGAAGCAGCTTGGCTTGCAGCAGAACTAGTTGAGCTTGCTGATGAAGCAGCACTAGTAGCAACACTTGAAGTAGCGGCTGAACTAGCAGTTGAACTAGTAGCAGCAGAGCTAGTAGCTGATGAGCTGGCAGCAGAAGTAGCAGCTGAGCTTGAAGCTTGGCTAGCAACTGATTGTGAAGAAGCACTGGTTGCGCTAGCACTAGTTGCAGTTGAGGCTGCAGAACTAGTAGCTTGGCTAGTTGCAGATTGTGGTGCAGCACTTGTAGCAGCAGAAGTCGTTGTGGTCGTTGAACCGTTGACTTCCAGCTTATCACCAACGAAGATTAAGTTAACGTTTGCTAACTTGTTAGCCTTTTCGATGGCTGATACTGAAGTGTTGTGTGCCAAAGCGATTTCTGAAACAGTATCGCCGGCCTTAACAGTATAAGTATCAGCGTTGGCAACCGTCGTTGAAATAGCGAATAAGGCTAAAGCAGCTGTTGATGATAATACAAGGTTTTTGATCTTCATAAGATTAATACACTCTCCTATAATTTTGCGTGTGTGCGATTATTTACAGATTCATTTTTTATTGGTCGAGCAGTTGATGTCTCAACCAATCAACAGAGACTAGTATAACTAGTGAGTGTTGCAGTGCAATAATCAGAAGATTACGTTTTTAGGGGTGTCTTGTAATATAAGGCTGTTTTTGTAATGAATTGTAATATTTGAACCGGATTTCATGCAAAATAGCGCTACCAACTTGAGTTGACGACTTAGAATATCAAGAATGCCAATGATTAAACGTGTGAATCAATCTTGAAAATCAGTCAAATTAATCGCAAAAAACAGAAAAATTCCCCTTGATTTATGAAAATTTGCTAGTTGGCGTCGACAATTTGGGCTATTTTGGGCTGAATTTTAGTTCAGTGGACACCTGGATTTCGAAAAATGATGGGTGAATCTGACGAAAAATCGGGTTGAATTGACTGGATGATTTAACGCAACGATTGGGAAATCCAGCGAAGATAAATCATTGAAGCTGATTGTGTCGTTTTTTTTGAGTCGGCTGGTAACTTGGTATTAGTGGGATAGAGGCAATAATTGATGGTGATTTTTGAGTTAAAACTTCTATATTATATGCATTGTACTTGTCATGAGCCATGATTAAATCACGCCGGTTCGGATTGCTGTTCGTCAGCCGGTGCGTGCTATGGTCCGACTTCCGGGGCCGGCTGACAATTGCTGGAACGTAAGCCGACGCCGATTTGAACTCACGCAGCAACCCACTGCGTAATTTCAAATACGAGTTTAATTCTAAGTCGGAAGAAGCCCACTTCCGACTTAGAATAATTTGGCTACCGAGCATTGTCAACCGGCCCCTCCAGACGGGAAGCCGCTCGAATGGCGGATGAACGGCCACCTATCTGGGTAAAATTGGCCACTGAATATTAGGTGACTGGTCCTTCGGGCAAACTTTTAGTTGGTATCGATAATGACTTATCGCATTTAATCACTGAGAAGATTCCTGACTACTATTTACTCTTCTCAATACCACAGATTCAATGGCAATTAGTCTTGAAATGAGTTGATGAAATTGCCGTCGTTTAGAATTCGAGACTTGGTTATCTCTCAATCGACTAGAGAAAATACTGACAAATTCCGTAAATCCGCGATTTGAAGAGTTCAAACACGAATATGGAAGTTTAGCTGCTATTAGAAACAAGTCTTACAGTTGAACCTCAAAATGACAGTGTGCTAAGAATCAACGATTAATTCAACCAAAAATTGGGTTCACACACGTCTGCCTTTCGAATGCTATCCAGGCTGGAAGGCATTTCTGACAATGCTAAGTGGTGAAATTCCACTTAGAAAGCGTTTTTTGCTTGGTTAGTGGAAGACCAGTATTTAAGACGTGGTTTGTCGGCTTAAATCTGTGTCCACCACGTTCCAGCGTTGTCAGAAATACCTGGAAGCCGGCATAGGAAGCAACCACCACAGCAAGTTTACGGTAATTCGCACTGTTTCCAGCGGTCCTAAGCTGGCGGTTTTGATTTTAAGAATCATACCAATCATACCAATCAAGTTATCCATAATTTGCAGTATGACAAAAAAACCGTCCTCATCTACAAAAGATGAGGACGGTTGACGTTAGTTGATAAGTTAATTCAAGGGCAGTTTAGTACCAGTTGTTAGCTAACCAGTGACTCTTGGCGTTAGCCCATGAGCCGTAACGAGAAGCAACGTAATTGTTAGCAACTCGTTCTTGGTTGGCAGCGGAGTAGTCACCGTTTAAGTATGAGGCACTTAATTGATACTTACCGATGTATTGGCCGTTACGAGCTGAGTATGAGCCACCAGATTCTTTGTTGGCGATCCAAGCTTTAGCAGCACTTTCAGAACTGTTGTTGCTGTAGTTGGACGTTGAGCTAGTGCTTTGTTGCGTCGTCGTCTTAGCAGCTGGTGTGCTCGTTTGGGTTTGGCTCGATTGTGTTTGACTACTTTGGCTAGTTTGAGATTGGCTAGCTTGGTTAGTCGTCTGGCTGGATGATTGCGTCGTTGCAGCTGGTTGTGACGTTTGCGTTGTCGTCGTGGTGGTGGTTGTCGTTGCACTGTCATCACCGTTGACTTCAAGTTGTTGGCCGACCAAGATCAAGTTAACGTCCTTCAAGTGGTTAGCTTGTTGGATGGCGTCAACCGTGGTGTTGTGGTCAAGGGCGATTTGAGAAACGGTGTCACCGGCTTTTACGGTAACCGTAGCAGCTTGGGCGGTAGCACCAATGGCAAAGAGACTAGCAGTAGCGGCAGCAGTTGATAATAAAGCATTCTTAATCTTCATATTGTAATGTACACTCCTATTTTTTAGTCCGAATTTGGCTTGGCCCCGAGATTCTTTCCAAGCGCTTCAATGGTTCCTAGTATAGCTGGCGATTGTAACAGGAAAATAGCAGGAGTTTTACGAATTGGGCCGATTATTGTAATAAAAGGCGGGTTTTGTAATCTTTTGTAATATAACGCGGCGCGCAATGGTTTTATGAAGGTTTAATTAAGACTATCGACAAATAAAGCGGGCGTCTGTTGGTTGACATAACAAAATCGGCTGTCAATCATCAAACGCCCGTCTGATTAGGAATTGTATGATAAGTATCCAATCTGCAAATTAGTTTGGTCAATTTACAAGTTGGTTTAGTGGCAATGTAAACGCTTGCTCTTCTTTAAATTAGCTTACTTTTAGTAACTGTGAATTAATCGGCTTTTAATTGAACGAGCCAGTTGTCATTTTGCTTCAAAGTCAGGAGTTGTTGTGGGCTAACTTGAAGGGTATCGTTGACCTTCTGAACCGTGCCACTAAAGGGCGTTGACAATGGTTGCGGCCCTTGGTCTGTGAGTAACGTGACGAGCACATCGCCGCTATTCAGATGGCTGCCAATAGTTGGCAAAGTAACCTGACTAACAGTGGTATATGGCTGACGTCCTTGGTCACTGAGCCCTAAGATCAGTCGCTGATGGGACTTGGTCTTCAACCAGACATCGCCATAAAGCATGGGGGCATGCTGTTCTTCGTAATCATGACGATAGAAGTGGATCATTTGTTTCCAAGCAGATTCTTGTTTTGCCATATTAATCTCCTAATTGTTGTTCGAGTAACCGCTGCATCAACTGAAGGTGGTGCATGATGGTCAGCTTTTTGACGACCCCCAGACCGGGGAATTTGTGCTGGTCCGCATAGGCTAATAATGCCGTCAGCGCTGGCGTTCGATTGAGGCCAGTTAGATGCGTCGGTGCCCAAGCTGTGAGCTTAGTCAGTGCCTCGAAGAACTTCTTCTTTTGACCACGCATACTGTCATTACTGTCCGAAACAAAGTGATGAATGCGCAAGTCACCCTTAACCGTAACATAAATCACGTGTAACGCAATCGCGCGTGACGGCATCCCGTGTTCGAAATAGACGTGGCCCATCAATGAATAGTCGCCGAAACCTTGATAGCCCACCGGTGATTGCGACCAGTAGGCGGGGCCAAAATAAGTGTCTGTTAAATCTTGATAGTCCGCGACGTGTGCGGGAGAAGGCAGCGCGTCTGTTAGTAAAATGGCCCGGTCTGCCGCTAATTGATGCAAACGGGCTTCGTCTGGAATCAGAATGCCACCAACTTGTTGTAAGACTTGAGTGTGCTGATAAGCTTGAAGCAACGAATAGTTAGGCGCAATCAGCAGACTCGTTTGGCCCGGCGTCGTGGTGAGATAGTCCGCACTAAAATCAGCCGCGAGAATGGCTCCGGGATGGTAAAACGGATAAGCACGCAAGTCGGGTAGCGGGTGTAATTTGACCGTATTGAGACCGTACACGCTGACTTGGGGATTCGCAATCAAGCTAAACGGTTGCGCGCTTGCAATCAGGGTCGTCACCGTCTGCTGGAGTTCTTTGGAATCACGGACCGGCTCAATGATGGGGACGATGTGCGGGCCTAGTTGACCTTGTTCACACAGGGCGCGTAACGCTAATAGGTCGTACATCCGCCCCCGAAAGTAAGGATAATAAGTGGTCATAGTTGGTCACGCAGATCTGGCGCCGTTAACGCCTGGTATTTTAGTTTGAGTGCCTGATATTCCGCATTACGGGCATCCAGTTCAGTTTGCAATGCCGCGATGGCGTCACTTTGCGTCTCATCGATGAACCGGTCGTATAAGTTTTGCTCCGGGTCGTAGACGTCATAACCCTTGCGCGCGCGTTTTCGGAGTTCTTTAAATAATTGGTCGTCCGAATATAGCTGCAGGCCCTTCTTGACGCGTTTGGCTTTATCGACTTCTCGGAACAAGGAAGCGACAAAGTGGGCGGTCAGGGCAGTCTCGTCGACTTGCAAGTCTTGGTGCTGCGCCTTTTTGGCCACCGTCAAAAAACCGGGCGTTCGTAGGGGCTGTGGTGCTAAGGCCAGTGCCCGTGAGTCAAACTCACGATAAATCAAGACGCCGATGCGGTCAGGAATCTCGTCCTTGACGTCTTCATACAGGGCTTGCGGCAAGACGAAGTAATTATAGTGGCCGATAAAAGAGAGCTTGGCCTTGGAATGAAAATCAGCTTTCGTTACTTTTAGCTCGTAGCAACGCCATTCAATCTGCCCATCTGGCAGCTGCTGGTAGCTTAACGTATCGACGATGCCTTGCTCATCCGGCATGGCAACTTCTTCGACGACGTAAGCGCCCTGTTCGAAGCAATAATGGTAGAGCGTCGTTTCAAGTTGGCGAGTTAGTTTTGTCTTCATGGTGTGGGACCTCCATTTGGTGCCAAAAATTGGCGATGGTTGCTTCAAGTTGTGGGACGGAGCCAATCGTCTGGTAATATTGCCAGTGCGCTGGAAAGAGTTCTGTGTAGCGGCGACTGGCAAAACGCTGATCTAGTAAGAGGACGATGCCAGTGTCGTGCGCGCTGCGAATCAGGCGACCAGCCGCCTGTAAGACGTTGTTCATGCCGGGTAACTGGTAAGCATAGGCGAATCCCAGCCCGTTTTGATGGTCATAGTAGTCGCGAATCAAGTTGGTTTCTGGATTGATGCCAGGCAGACCGACGCTGACGATTGCGACGCCAATCAAGCGGTTGCCACGCAAGTCGATGCCTTCAGAGAAGATGCCACCCAGTACACAAAACCCGAGCAGTGTCTGGGTGGGGTCGGCTTGAAATTGGTCCAAAAAGGCCTGGCGCGCACTGGCATCCATGGCCGCTGCCTGGGCTGTCGTCGCCACATCTGGATAGGCTGCTTCAAAGGCTGCCTTGATTTGCAGGAGGTAGCCATAGGATGGGAAGAAGACGAGGTAGTTACCAGGCTTGGCCGCCAGCATCGCGTGCAAACTCGCAATGATGCGGGGAACGTTGTGCTCACGTTCGTGGTAGGTCGTTTGGACGTACGGGGTGACGAGAATCGCCTGGTGCTTGGGCGGAAATGGCGATGGCAGCTGGTATGCTAAACTGTTAGCCTCGCCGCCCAAGACGCGTTGGTAATAGGCCATTGGTGTCAGTGTTGCCGAAAAGAGCACGGCGCCACCGCCTAATTCCAACGAACGATTCAAGAAGTCACTCGGGTCTAAGCAGAGCTCCTTGATCGTCAAATGATGCCCTTCAAGGACGTAGCGGGTCTGATAACTGCCATCATATAAGTCACCGATTTTGACAAAGGTCAGGCAGGCGAAGAAGTAATCGCGAACGGCGTCCAGTAAGGGGCCAGGTTTCTGCTGAGCCAGCCAGTCGGTGACAAACTCGTTGAAAGTTCGGAGCGTGCGCAACAATTTGTCCGGTGGGTCTGGCAGGACTTGCTCGGTCAGATGGTCGTCGATTAAGGCCTTGCTGAGACGCGTGAAGCTCCGCCGAACTTTTTTGAGTTCGCGTTGTAGGTCGTCACTTGGCTGACTCTTATCGGGCTTGGCAAGCTTCAGTAGCGTACTGATTGGTTGGTCACTAACGGCTGCGGAATACATATCACGCGACCGGCTGACGAGGTTGTGCACTTCGTCGACAAGGAAGAAATTCTCGTCGTCACTTTCACTGAAGAAGCGTTGTAAGTAGACGAGCGGGTCGAAGAGATAATTGTAGTCACAAATAATGACATCGCAAAATAATGAGGTGTCGAGTGAGAATTCGAACGGGTCTAAGGTATGCTTGCGCGCATAGGTCTCGATGACGGTCCGCGTAATCTGGTCTTCATGGGTCAATAAGTCTTTGAGCGCTGGCTTTAACCGGTCATAATAACCCAGCATGAATGGGTTATCTTCGGGGAGTACGTCCTGTTCCTCGGGAAAACGAATCTGATCTTTGGCTGTCAGTGTGATGCTTTTCAGCTTGAGCCCGTCATGACTCATCAAAGTAACCGCTTCTTCCGCGACACGGCGGGTACTCTGTTTGGCCGTCAAGTAAAATAGGCGTTCGATCACGTCTTCGCCCATCGCCTTAATCGCTGGAAACAGGGTGGAAATCGTCTTGCCAGTCCCAGTGGGTGCTTCCACGAAGAGTCGTGTTTGGTTACGGATCGTCTTGTAGACTGCAGCGGCGAGTTCGTGTTGCCCCGGCCGAAATGCTGGAAAGGGGAACGGCAACGTTTGAATCGATTGGTTGCGTTTCTCGCGGAGGTCAGCTCGCAGCGTCAGCCAGTATTCGTATTCGGTAATCAGGTCCTTGAAGAAGGCGTCTAATTCCGCACGGTGCAGGATTCGCTGAGTTTTGGTGATTTTTTCGTTAATGACTTGAAAATAGGTCAGTTGGCCGGTTACCTGGTCAAGCTCAGGATGTTCTTGCAATAATAAATAACCATAGACCTTGAGCTGCCCCCAATAAAGTGTCTTCGTATTATCTGTCAGCTCATCAAACGGTTGGTCGGAAGTCTTGATTTCTTCAATCAGAGCACCGTCATCGTTTAGTTGAATGCCATCCGCTCGTCCGGCAATAATGTAATCGGTGTGATTCATCGTGACGAGTTGCTTCAAATAAACTTCACTATCATAGTCCTCACCACGGCTACTCTGCAGTTGCCGGTGAATCTTCGCACCATTCAGCGCAGTATTTTGACTGTTTTTGACTTCATTTAAATCGCCTTGTCGTAAAACGAATTCTACCAATTGTCGAATCCCAATCTTAGTTGCCATCGGAGCGTCCTTTCTGAATTTAGTCGTTTTCTATTATAAAACATCTGTTCGCTTTTGTCTGCTGTTGATTGCAAGCACACTAAAACACGCCAGCACCTTCCCAAACTGGGGTGTGCTAGCGTGGTATAAAATTGTTGTACTAGATGTTGGTTAGATTAAAGCCACTTAGTTATCAAGTTCAAGGAGAGCCAGCTGTGAACCGCTGGAAAAAGTGCAAATTTGCGTAAACCTGCTGTTGTAGGTTCGTCCTAGGCCGGCTTCCAGGCATTCTGGGCAATGGCCGTGACGTGGTGGACACAGATTTAAGCCGCCAGCCCACGTCTTAAATACTGGTCTTTCACTAACCAAGCAAAAGACGCTTGCTAAGTGAAATTTCACCACTGGGCCTTGCCCAGAATACCTTCCAGCCGGGATCCTATTCGAAAGGCGGACATGTGCGGACCCAACTTTTAATCGAATGGTTGTTGATTCTTAGTAAGCGGTCATCTTTACACTACTGTAAGACTAGTTATCGGATGGCCTCCACGCTAATAAACTCGGATGTTGGCCCTATTAGCTATCTGTATCATTGGATATTGTCGAAACTTTCGGAATGTCAAAGCCTTGATTTCTAAAAAGCTAGCAATCGTATCGTCTAACTTTAAGGCTCGTTTTCGTGACATTAGTTAATAATCTTCAGATTACCTTATCAGGATTTGAACTTCCCAGATCCAGCATAATTCAAAGTTTACTTAAAGGTCCTGTTACTAAACATTCAGTGGTCAATTATACCCAGATAGGTGGTCGTTCATCTGCCATTCGAGTGGCTTCCTGACCGGAGGGGCTGGCTGACAATGCTCAAGGGCGAAATTCTTCTTGTCCGGGTGGGCTTCCCGGGCTAGAAGAAGACTCGTATTTGAAATTGCGCAGTGGGTTGCTGCGTGAGTTCAAATCGATGTCCGCCCTGTTCCAGCGTTGTCAGCCAGCCCTGGAGGTCGGAATAGGAGATCACCGGCTGACGAACAGTAATCCAACTCACCGGGTATGTCTGAATTGTGATTCAAATCAACTAGTGCGATGCGTCAATGTTAGTCGTACCAGTGGCTGTGATGTTGGCGAATCGTCTTGCGGAGACTGAACCCATAGCTGATGATAACGGCAGTGATGATGGTTGCAAGCGTTGCGTATAGCCAGGAACCAGCTGTACTAAAGTAAGTGGCATAGCCAATGCTCAGACTCGCGAGTCCAACGATTGGCAGTAAAATTTTGGCGGGTGCGGGGTGCAAGAAGACGACACCCGCTAGCCATAAGACGGCTGCTGTGACCATCGCATCAACGCTGATGGTCGTTCCAAAACTAGTGATGAGGGTGAGCAATGCCAGTAGCGTTCCAACGACGAGTAGGAGCGTTGCAAAGCCGTTGCTCAAAGTCCAAGTAATTCTTTTCATCATGATTCGCCTCACTTTCTGCTACCTATATTATAAGCTAATTAGTGGTTATGAAAGAAATAATATGCTGACGAATCGGTTTACAATGTTATGAAAATCATGAGTTTGTGAATAAATCCTTGAAAGCGTATGCATATTTAGCTAAACTGACAGTAGGCACACTTGATGATGGATGGAGGAAAAATAGTCATGGCAAAAATTTTAGCAATTAACGCCGGCAGCTCGACTTTGAAATGGAAACTTTTCAGTGTTCCAGAAGAAACGGTTATCGCATCAGGAATGGTTGACCGGTTGGGTTTACCGAACTCTGTTTTTACGATTAAAAAAGCAGATGGTAGTAAAGAGACCGAAACCAAGGATACGATTGACGCTAAAGAAGCTGCCGCAATGGTTTTAACGCGGTTGAAGAATGATAACATCGTAGACCAACTCACCGATATCAAAGGGGTTGGACACCGGGTCGTCGCTGGTGGCGAAGACTTCAAGGACTCTGTTGTGATTACGCCGCAAACATTGAAGAAAATCAAGGATTTATCTGAGTATGCGCCGTTACATAACCCAACGCAGGCTTACTATATCGAAGTGTTCCGTGATCTGTTACCAAAAGCGGTTCAAGTCGCGGTCTTTGATACATCGTTGTATGCGGATATGCCAAAAGTTAATTATTTATACAGTATTCCATACGACTACTATGAAAAATTCGGTGCACGGAAGTATGGTGCTCACGGGACTAGTCATCGTTACGTGGCCAACCGGACCGCTCAATTACTGGGCAAGCCCCTCGATGAATTGAAGTTAGTCACCCTGCACTTGGGCTCTGGCGCTTCGATCACGGCCTTTGATCAAGGTCAAGCCATTGATACGTCAATGGGCTTCACGCCATTAGCCGGGATTACGATGAGTACGCGTTCTGGTGATATCGACGCGTCGATTATTCCGTTCTTAATGAGGCACCTCGGCATTTCAGACGTTGAGGACTTCATCGACATTTTGAACCACAAGTCCGGTCTCTTGGGTATTTCAGGCTTGTCACCAGACATGCGTGACCTGGATAAGACGCAGGATACACGTGAACAGTCGAAGCTTGCGATTGAAATCTTCGTGAACCGGGTTGTGAAGTACGTTGGGAGTTACATTGCCGAAATGAACGGTATTGATGCACTCGTCTTCACCGCCGGCATGGGTGAAAACTCATGGATGATTCGCGAACGTATCGCCAAGTCACTGGGTTACTTCGGTATCACGGTCGACGTTGACAAGAATCACATGCACGGCAAGGAAGAAGTCATCAGTAAGGAAGGCGAACCAGTTAAAGTAATGGTTGTGCCAACCAACGAAGAATTGATGATTGTTCGTGATGTTGAACGCTTATCTTCAGCTAAATAAATCAATTTGAAAGGCGCGGGCCTCGGAATTTTAATTCTGGGGCACGCGCCTTTTTGCGATTTTGTTTGTTCGTCAAGATTACCTTAGTTCAGTTGCTTAGCTAATCAAATGACCTTAGCTCGCCGATTGGTCAGACGGCTGATCTGTGGTTTTTGACTGGGCCTCAGTGGTCAAGGCGGGCTTGATCATTTTTATATGTGGCGTGTGATTGAATAGAAACGGGGTGCCACTGGTCGTAAAGCCAAACCGCTGATAGAACCCTTGCACGGGGACCTGGGCTTCGATTTGAATTGGTCGTTCACCATAGTGTGCTTCGATTACTTGCAGAATGTGGTGCATTAAGTCCGCACCAAGGTGGCGACCACGCTGGTTTTCGGCCACGACGACGCGTCCAAAGGAGACGTGGTTTGCTTCTTTAAAAATTCGTGCGTATGCAACAATTTGTTGGTCGACGATTTTGAAGACGTGGTGTGCTTGTAAATCAATCGCGTCGACTTCTTGGTAGATTCGTTGTTGTTCGACAACGAACGTTTTGACGCGTAGTTTTTAGATAGCGTATAATTCAGTTGTTGTTAGTTCTGAGAATGTTTTGATTGACCACATGGTGAGACCTCCTTAGCGTTGACGTTAAGTTTATCACCAGATGATTGTATATGCAATAATAAAAAGGAGCGCTTATGATACCAACACTGAGATTGATGGGGACATTGTCGCGGATGGTGACGAATGAGGGAAACCAGCGCTTTGCCAAGTATGGGTTGAACAATAATCAATTCATTTATCTGATTCGAATCTGCGAACAGCCGGGGTTATTTTTTAGTCAACTTGCCGACCAGATGAAGATGGATCGGACAACTAACTATCGGGCAGTCCAGAATTTGATTAAAAAAGGGTATGTTCGCAAAGCGTTACATCCAGAAAACAAAAAGGTCCGCTGCCTCTACCCAACGGCCGCGGGCAAGAAGCTATACCCAGAGTTGCACGCCTATGAACAGTGGTGTGCGGACTTGGTCGGAGCGCGGTTGACGGCCGGACAGCGGCAAGTTTTGTTCGAGAGTTTATCCCTCGTGACGGCCAATGTCGCTGACCAGCTGGACTGAAATCCCCCGTGTAAAGTCGCTAGACATAAAATTAATTGTAAACAACCAAATTAACATGCCGTTTTAGCTGAATTTTATGTCAGAAGAGAGTAACATGTAGTTATCAAGTTATAACTGGATTAATGAATTGAACGCATGGCTAGCGTCCGTCTCAACAGACACATTAGTCTACGCTTATAATGAAAGGGGTTAATAAATCATGGCAAAAACTTTAGTGCTAGGTGGGGGTTACGCAGGGATGCGCGCCGTCAAATTTTTACAAAAGAGTCTTCCAACCGAGGACGAAATCGTATTGGTCGACCAGACGCCGACGCATACTGAGAAGACCAATTTACACGAAGTCGCAGCGGGAACCATCGCGCCGGACCGGATTACTTATCAAATCCCAGAAATTATTGGCAAACGGGTCCAATTTGTTCAAGCGACGGTCAACAATGTGGATATTGAAACCAAACAAGTCAGTTTCGATGACCATGCCGACATGACGTATGATTACTTAGTCTTAGCGCTTGGTTTTCAATCTGAAACATTCGGGGTTGAAGGCGCTGATGAAAATGCGTTGCCAATGGATGACTTGGCAACGTCACAAGCCGTTTATGAACATATTGAGGAACGGTTCAAGGCTTATCGGACGTCCAAGGATAAGAACGACTTGAAGATCGCCGTCTGTGGCGCTGGCTTTACGGGAATCGAATTACTAGGTGAGTTGACCCAATCGTTGCCAAAATTACAGGCCAAGTATCAGACGCCAGCTGCCAAGGTCGTGTGTCTTGAACGGATGCCATCGATCTTGCCAATGTTCACCCAAGAACTTCGCGACTATGCCTTGAAGTTTATGGAGAAAAATAACGTTGAAATGCGGTTAGGTTCAGTGATTGAAGCCATCAAACCAGGTGCCGTTGTCTACAGCGATGCTGATAAGAATGAGCATGAATTCACGGCCAACACCATTATCTGGACGGTCGGGGTCAGTGGCTCACACGTCATTGCGGATTCCGGCTTCGAACAACGTCGTAACCGGGTCGTAGTTAAACCAGACCTTTCGTTAGAAGGCCATCCAGAAGTCTTTATCGTTGGTGACGTGGCCGCTGTGATGGATCCAGAAAGCAACCGGCCTTATCCAACCACGGCGCAGATCGCCTTAGCAGCTGGTGAGCAAGCCGCCAAGAACATTGGGGCGTTACGCCATAACCAAGCCACCACGACGTTTAACTACGAATCCAGTGGGACGGTCGCATCATTGAGTGACCGCGATGGTATCGGCCAAATCTTCAGCAGCAATAAGCCTGTGCACGGTTATGCGGCTTCTGCCTTGAAGAAAATCATTACGGACCGCTCATTGCTCGAAAGTGCCCACCTCGGCACCGTCTTCAGCAAGGGTCGTTTCGATTTGTATCATTAATCTTTAAAATGAATAAGTTGTCCGCATTGCTGGAATAACGCGGGCTGCGGCGTACTGATTCGAGGATGGGTCTCGAATCGGTACGCCGCTTTTTGTGTTGCGAATTGCGGCGATGATGGCTGATTGCAAGGTAAGATGAAGTTTGGCCAGTGATCGTGTGGGTGGCGGGATTGGCAGAATAGATGTCGTTACGGACAATCTATCACTGGTTAGTGAGCTTGGATAAAATAATTTTGGCCAGATATTGGATTGTAAGCACCGAAGTAGAGCCAGTTATGCCAGGCTGTGTGATAGAAGCTACGACTTGGAACGGCTGCCAAATATTGGACCAGAGAACTTGGAGCGGGTCGATTGGTTATGTAAACGGCAAAAGCACCCTTGTTTACTGAAAATCTAATGTTGTTGGGGTTTCCGGTGGTAGTGAACAGATCTCCGCCGTAGTACATTCCGGAACCCCAAAAATTGTTCGATTGGCCGTTCCGCCGCTTGATGGTTGTTGGCTGCTTTAGGCTAGCGTTTTCGCTAATTAGTTCTTGAGATGTTGCATCAAATGCTGGCACCTGATTACCATTTTTGTCATAAATCACGACTGGTTCAGCTGCGACGTTTTGCTTGGTAGTGGGACTTGAGTTGATATTTACGGCATAGAAAGAAATTGATGCAATCAGCCCTAAAATCAATAACGGTAATGCATATAACACAATCAAAATGCGCTTTTTCATAATATCTAGCTACTTTCGTCTGGTTTGGGTAAAAACATCGATGCTTTTACCCGAGAAGTATATGATGTTGGGATCTAAATCGCAACTTAGCCAATATATTAATATTTCGTTGGTTCTGCAGGTGTAAATGTTGATATTGCATTTGCACATTCTGCTAATTAGCGCTTTCCACTAACTTATAGATATAATTGCGCTAATTCTATAACTTTTATGTAATCTATATGTTGATTAAATTTAATTATTCTAACCGTAATAGACTTAATTCTACCATTCAATATTCTTTGATAAAGTCAAATCACCATTAAAATGATTAATACCGTTATTTTTTGTGAATAGGTACATTTATCCCGTTAAATCAGCTTTTTAATCTTGTTTTATGAGATTGATTGAACCCAACGGTTTGTAGTATAATACATATTCAAAACTCAAAGGGGTGTCCCGATTGTATAAAATTTTAGGCCTGTTAATTATATTGCTGCTATCGTTTTTTTATATACACTAATTCTAATACATAAGCGCAACGTACTTGTGCCCAAAAGGTATAAATACGTCGCTGGTATATTTATAGAGCGAGCTCATATTGGCAAATTCACGAAAACTTTAACACCTATTCTCCGCGACACAATAAAGCATTCTAAGCTGTTATACGCGTTGCTAATCTTTTTGAAGGAACTGTACATTTTAGGCGTCGCCGGTCTTGTATGGTGCATTTTTTTGTTCCAGAATTCCAAGCCGATTTGGGTGCCAGTTTGTGGAATTTCTTACCTCATTCTCAGTATACGGCCGCTCGTTCTTCAGATGTTTAGCTATGCTTTCTACAACAAACACCCAAGAATAGATGATGCAATCATTCTTCCAAATAGAAGCACTCGTGCTAGACTTTGATGGCTGATGTGGTCACTATTTTATTGTTGCATCTCAATCGGGCTCCTGCTAATAACGATAATTTTAGGAATACAGCTAAGTACCATGCATTTTATAATAATGAAGTGAGTCGGCATTCTGCCATGTGGTGGTATTTTTTAATGTGATACCAATACGGTCAGAGGCATTACAAGCTGCCGAAAAATGGACAAGGATCCTGCTGGGTGTCTATGACTCAGGTACGTCACAAAGAACGCCGATATGACCTGTTGGAGATTCAGGGAGACTTTGTGCGTACGCGCCAATATGGCTTACTTGTAAATGGATGTGATGACGGCCCATTTGGTCGTATATTTACTGTCACATTTGGTAACGTAATTGCACCTTTCAGAAGTTCATGAATTTAGAATCGTTTATTAGGACTACTGATTTACCATAAGTTATCAAAAGCGTTGTGCCTTCATTTCTAACAGAAACCGAGACACAACGCATTGGTACAAAATACATTCCGAAAATAACGTCACCCGTTTTAGAAAGGTCGGGCCAAATTAATGACTTTATATCCAGAGCAACTCCTTATCCCTGTGTTTCAGAGCACCTTATTGAATCAGGCGCTGACCGTGGTTGGCTACGGTGCTTTGTACTGGCTAGCTGGGATCATTATGCGTCCAATCGTCCGTAGACAAATGGATCTGTTGGAAAAAGCAGGGTTACTCAAAACTGATCAAGAGGTAAAAAAGACCAAGCTGGACAGGATTCTACAACGAACCAAAATAGTGGCAGTGACAGTGGCTGTGAGTTTGTTTGTGAGCGTATTGGCGCTAAAGTACGATTATTACTACGTTATTTTTGTTATTGTATCGCTCAAAGTTTGCATATCACTACTATATTTGACGGTTCTGGTAGAGTGCTGGATTCCGGTAAGGATGCTAATTGAGAAAGGTTCTTTACTTCAAAAGACCCATAAACTGGGAGCTGAGACGAAACGCTTGGGAATTACAGTGATCAGGAAACTAGAATGGTTATTGATAATAGACGCCGCCTTGAAACTCCCCGTTGCGTTGATATGTCTAAGCTTACATCTCCCTCAATTGGACTACTAGTCACTATCCGCCAAGTTTACCCGTCCCCATATTTGCGCAAGGAACCGCTGATTTGGACAATTAAGTTACCAGTTGTCGTTACTATCCGCCTGTGACCGATTACGCTTACAATCAAGGTAATCAAGGGGGGCGATGACAATGACAACGCCATTAGTGGTAGCACCAATTAAAAAGTGGTTCGTTAGTTTCGTGGTTGTCGTGGTAATAGTGACGCTCTGGTCGCAGGCAATCTGGTGGTTAGCGAGCAGTGCATTTGGATCATTGATCATACTCAATTTACAGTTCTTAGTCTTTCCGAATACAGCGGACCGGCACTGGCTGAGTCGGCTGAGCCTCGGATTAGTCTTCGCGCTAGTCTTAATTGCTAATCTTAAGTTTATCATCGTTAGTGCGATGGTCTTTCACTAACACTAGTGACTGAATTGCGGCGTCGCTCGATTGCGAGTCAGAGGGAGCGAGTCGCCGTGCAGCTAACGGTTGTCCTGACAATTGAACACGCATGAGCATAATAAAAAAGTGGTGCTAGCTAAGCTAACATCACTTTTTGGCGTCTCAGATTAATGGTGCATCTTGAATTCCAAGTAACGATCATTATATAGACCGACTTTGGCGGGTGATAAATCTTGATAGATTTGAAGGTGCTTGATGGTTTGGTTATCCGGGTAGAACTGCCGGTCATTGCGAATTGCTTTAGGTAATAGCGCTTTGGCCTTGCGGTTCGGTGTCGCATAACCAATGTACTCGGCGTTTTGTGCGGCATTTTTGGGCTCGCTCATGAAATTCAAGAAGGCGTAGATGGCTTTAAAATGCTTGGCGGTCTTCGGAATGACTAAGTTGTCAAACCACAAGTTACTGCCTTCAGACGGCACGACGTAGTGGAGATGTGAGTTGCCGTCCAACATCTCACTCGCTTCACCAGACCAGTCAACCGCAATCGCCGCTTCATTTTGAATCATGTACATCTTGATTTCATCGGCAACGACTGCTTTGACGTTTGGCGATAACCGATTCAGCTTGTTACGCGCTGCCAATAGGGTCGCCGGGTCAGTGGTATTCATGGATCGATTCATCGAGGCGAGGGCAAAGCCCATCACGTCACGTGCGCTATCGATCAGCATGATCTTATTTTTGTACTTTTGTTGCCATAAATCATTCCAATGCTGAATGCTGCCCGGTTGCACGTACTTGTCATTATAAATAATCCCCAGTGTTCCCCAGAAGTACGGCACGGAATAACGATTGTGCTTATCGAAGGCGAGGTTCATGAAACGCGGATCGTAATTCTGCATTCCGGTCAGCTTGCTTTTATCGAGTGGTAAGAGCAAGTGGGCCTTTTTCATTTTCTCAATCATGTAATCGCTAGGGACGGTCAGGTCATAGCTGGTACCGCCTTGCTTGATCTTGGTATACATGGCTTCGTTGCTGTCGAAGGTCTCGACGTTGACGTGATACCCGGTCTGCTTCTGGAACTTCGTGAGTAAGCTCGGGTCGATGTAGTCACCCCAAGTATACAAGTTCAACACCTTTTTGCCGGTGCTACCGGAGCTCGTCTGTAAGCGTTGTGCGCCAAAAGCGAGCAGACCACAGACGACGAGCAGACTGACGATGATACCGAATAATTTTTTCATTTCCGCCGCCCCCTAACTGCTGGCCGCCGGTGCCGACTGCTGTATTGGTTGATGAAGTAGTAACCAATCACTAACACGAGTGCCATTAAGAACATGAGTCCGGATAGCGCGTTGATCTCCAAGTTGATGCCTTGCCGCGCCCGTGAATAGATTTCAACTGACAACGTACTGAAGCCGTTCCCGGTCACGAAGAAGGTCACGGCAAAATCATCGAGCGAATAGGTCAGCGCCATGAAGAAGCCCGAAAAAATCCCCGGCATAATGTACGGAATAATGATTTGGCTGAGTAGTTGCCAATTATTAGCGCCTAAATCCGCCGCGGCATCGAGCAAACTCGAACTCATTTCCTGAATCTTGGGAAGCACCATCAAGACCACGATGGGAATCGAGAAGGCGATGTGGCTCAGTAGTACTGAACCAAACCCGAGTGGGATTTTCAGTGCCGTGAAGAAAATCAGAAAACTAGCCCCAATGATGACATCGGGTGAGACCATCAGGATATTGTTCAAGGATAACAGCGTGTTGCGTGTGATTGGCTTGGTCGTACTATTGATGCCTAACGCGCCAAGCGTACCGATAACAGTTGCTAATAGTGAAGATAAGAGGGCAATCAATAAGGTGTCCAGAAAAATCGCAATCAACCGCGTGTCGGCGAATAAATCTTGGTAGTGCTGCCACGTAAATCCGTGGAAGTTGTTCATGGTCGTCCCCTGGCTAAAGGAGTAGACGACAAGAAAGATAATTGGCGCGTATAACACGATAAAGATGAACCAGAGGTATAGATTGCGCCACTTGAAGTTACGTAACGTCATTATTTCGTCAACCCCTTTCGTGTGCGCCGTTTGCCACCACTAGTCAGCCACATGATAATGACCATCGCAATAATCAGCACAACGCCGATCGTCGAGCCCATGCCCCAATTCATGGTCGTTAAGAAGTGCTCTTCAATGGCAGTCCCCAGCGTGATCACTTTGTTCCCGCCAATCAAGCGCGTCAACATGAAGAGTGATAGCGATGGAATGAAGACGGCCTGAATCCCTGCTTTGACGCCCGGTAAGGTCAAGGGAAAAATGACCCGACTAAATGTTTGCCAATTGGTCGCTCCCAAGTCACGACTGGCATTGATATACGAGGCGTTCAGTTCGCTGATCGAGTTGTAAATCGGCAGGACCATGAACGGAATTTGAATGTAGGCCGCAACAAAGATAAAGCTAAAGTTCGTGAACAGCAGCTGCTTGGGGCCAATACCGATAAAACTCAAAAATTGATTGGCGATTCCAGCTTGGCTGAAAATTCCAATGAAGGCGTAGGCCTTTAACAAGAGGTTGATCCACGTTGGCATGATGATCAGCAGTAGCCATAGTTGCGGATGCTTGGTCTCGTTGAGCAAGTACGCCGTGGGGTAGCTGATCAGGATGGTTGCCAAGGTAATCAAAAAAGCATACCAGACGGAGTTGAGCGTCATCATCAAATAAGTGTTGGACGAGAAGTAGGTCTGGTAATTGCCAAGCGTGAATTGCCCATTGATATTAAAGAATGATTGATAAATGAGCAATAGCACGGGCGCAATGACGAAGAGGATGATCCATAACATGTACGGAATGAAGTAAGCCGTATTACGACTCAACCGTTGTTTTTGTTGCATGCTGGCCACCTCCTAATCGTCTTCATATTGTTCAAGCCGGGCGTCGAAAGCCGCTTCGCTTTCGTTGAGACGCATGACGTGAATGTCTTGCGGGTCAAAGGTCAAGCCGATTGGTTCACCTTCTGCCGCCGGGTTGGTCGAGTGGACGAGCCATTCGTTGTGGTCGGTATCGTAAGCCACGATTTCAAAGTAGTTGCCGCGGAAGAGTTGTGAATCCACGGTGACCACAAGCTTGCCCTGGTCTGCCGCGACGATGTCCAAGTCTTCTGGTCGGAGCACGACTTCGACGGGTTCGTCTGGTTGCATACCGGCGTCAGCGCATTCGAAGGATTTGCCAACGAATTCGACTTCGAAGTCCTGCAGCATCTTGCCGGGAATAATATTACTTTCGCCAATGAAGTTCGCAACAAAGTGGTTGATGGGTTCGTCGTAAATGTCGACTGGCGAGCCACCTTGCAGGATCTCACCAGCGTTCATGACAAAAATCTCATCACTCATGGCGAGGGCTTCTTCCTGGTCATGGGTCACAAATAGGAAGGTGATGCCAAGCCGTTGTTGCAAGTCGCGTAATTCATACTGCATGTCTTTACGAAGTTTGGCATCAAGCGCTGATAGCGGTTCGTCCAGCAATAAGACTTTGGGCTGCATGACCAGTGCCCGGGCAATTGCGACCCGTTGTTGTTGTCCGCCTGAAATTTCACTGATTTCGCGGTCGCCGAGGTCCGCCAGTTGCACCATTGCGAGCGCGTCTTGAACTCGAGTCTCGATTTCGTCCTTAGGTACTTTATGGAGCTTAAGGCCAAAAGCCACGTTTTCTGCGACATTCATGTGTGGGAAGAGTGCGTAGTCTTGGAAGACCGTATTGACTTGCCGTTGGTTGGCTGGTAGTCCGTTGATAAGCTGCCCATCGAAGTAGACTTGTCCCGAAGTCGCGTCGGTAAAGCCCGCAATGGTCCGTAGAATCGTCGTTTTACCGCAACCAGAAGGGCCTAGTAAGGTGTAGAACTTACCGGCTTCTAGGTCGAGATTGATATTTTTTAAAACTTGATGTTCCCCGTAACTTTTTGTGATATTCGTTAACCGAATAATTGGTTGTGCGTTAACCGCCAAAGTAAAGACCTCCCTAAAACGTGTGCTGGATCGCGCAACGTGGCGTGCCAGTCAGTAGTACTGTGATTATAAGTAGGACGCGGTCGTAACCAAGGTGAACGTGCAGGACGTCGAGCCTGGGTTGCTGATTTGGTGCGTCTTAGTGGCATGAAATGACAAGGTGTCACCCGCCGTAGCGGTATACCGCTGTGTGCCTAATTGTAAACTGAGCGTGCCGGTTTGAACCATGATGAAGGTTTCCGCCGGCGAAGGCTCAAAGGATTTGAAGCGACCATTCGGAACCAGTGTAACGGTGACGGGCTCTAACTGGTTGTCGTTAGAGGCCGGTACAAGCCATTTGACACGGTATCCGAGGGCTTCATCGTCATAAGTCGTCTGTTCATCGGGATGGTAGACGACTTTATGGGTCGGTTGTTCCGTCGCAAAGAAATCAGCGGGTGCACAGCCCAGGACTTCAAGAATCGCGAAGAAGGTCTCCATCGAAGGCGATGACTGATCGTGCTCCAATTGCGATATGTAACCTTTACTGAGATCAGTTCGTTCACCCAGCTCTTCTTGCGTCAGTTGTTTTTGAATCCGCAGATTGCGGATGCGTTGACCAATATCCATGACATTCACCTCGAATCGGTAGTTTTGTTTAACTAAACAATAAGTTTAGTACGAGCTTTAATTATAATGAAAAATGGGGTGGTGGCAAGCCTTTTTTGCGAATTTTAGCTTGCTAACTTTTACCACCAAATGACCGCGGCTGAAAAGGCAAATGCGGGTTGGTGTTTGGCGGATGGTGAGCGTTGTTCGGTTAATTAATCAATCTGGTTTTATGCCACGGTTGCGTACGAGTTGCGTTTCAAACATGAACAATTAGTTCGATTGAACAAACCGAGCGAACGGGGGTATGTTAGCGGCTAGCCAGCATCCAGTGGCCAGGTTGGTTCAAGTGACATCATCAGCGTGCTATCGCCAGACGGTGCCAAACCGGTCAGCAGCGTCTCGTCGGTGGACAGTTTATGCGGGATGTTAGCGACTAGCCAGAACAAAACGACTAGGTGGATTCAAGTTAATGATTGGCGCGCCATCATTAGATTAGTCCAAATCGACCGGTCAAAGCTCGTCATTGAACAGCTTGAAACGGATGTTATCAATTGGCACGGACCATTAAATCTGGCGGCAGTATCGCCCGGCACAGACCGCCAACCGTCCAAGCGGCATTAAAAAAGCCCAAGACATCCGTCTCAGGCCGTCATCGTTGTTATTAATCCGCGCGGTAAACGACTTCAAAAACCTCGCTGACCATCGGTGTATCTGATGAAAGGTTTTTGCCGTGTTCTTCTAGCGTTGGGGTGAACTCATCGGTCTTGCGTTTCCGCCAATCGCCGATGCTGCGATCACCTTCGCCTTCATGATAAGCGTGTTCCGCGGAGATACGATAGAATGGAATCAATTCGGAGACTACCGTTTTGATGATTGCGACTGGTTTCATATCACCGTTTAATAACACGTTATAATCGCCGACTTGGGGAATGGCAACTTGTTCCGCTGTAAAAGTGTCCAACGGTGTCGTTGTGGCTGTCTTCGTTCCAGCCAGAATGGCATCAGTCAAAGCCTGAACTTCTTGAGGGTTATTTTGTTGACCAAACCAACGTGTCTGATAAGAGGCCCCTTGTGTGTCGGTCGTTTCATTGTAAGCTTTCCATAATTGTTCTGCTGATTGTGCTGGCATACCCGTCACCTAATTTCGCTTAGAATATTGAATTCGTCATCATGTAACCGAATTCACAATTCAAGTATAGCATGTCGCTTCATAAAACGACACGTTCGACACTGGATTCAATCGGAAAATTAAGTGAGTCAACAATTAAGCAAGATTTGTTATAATGGGCGTACGAATCGGAGGCGAAGATTGATGGAAATTACACCTGTTAAGATGACGGATTTGCCACAAATTATGGCGATTGAAAAAGCGGGTTTTTCGGAAGCCGAAGCCGGCAGTGAAGCCGCCTATCGGGAACGAATCGAAAAGTTGGGCGAGACTTTTCTAGTGGCGCGCGATGATGCGGTCGTATTAGGCTTTATCGTGGGGCCAGCCGTTGGTGCGCGGTACATTCAAGACGAGATGTTTGTCACGACACCGACGAACCTGCCACGCGGCGGTCACCAACTCGTGTTCACGTTGGCGGTCTCACCACTAGCCCGTCATCAACAGATTGGCAGCCAGCTACTGACTGCCTTAGCTGAGAATGCACAGGCTCATGGTCGAACGAGTATGAGTTTGACCTGCTTGGAACGCTTGGTGCCATTTTATGAACAGAATGGCTTTGTCAATCAGGGGGTCGCTGAGTCAACGCATGCCGGTGAGACTTGGTATAACTTAGAGAAAGTTTGGGATTAAAAATGAAATTAGCAACATTACAAGCACAATTACCGGATTTTGAAATTCGCCTGCTCACTTTAGCAGACCAGGAAGACTTACTGCGCTTAGAGCAGAGTAACCCGCAGTATCATCAGTATTTTTCACCAGAACCGCTGACCATGACGGAAGTCCAACATGACTTGACCGCCCATCCAGATGAGCTGGCTGCCGCACAGAAACAAGTTTTTGGTTTTTATCTTGCGCATTGGCTGGTCGCAGTCGTGGACTTGTTGAATCAGTACCCACAAGAGCAATTTCTATTTATCGGCTTGCTGATGGTCAACCGGGCTTATCAGCGTAAATCAGTCGGTCGCGTCATCGTCACCGGCCTGATGCAGGCAGCCCTTGCAAGCAATATCAAAGTGATCCAGTTGACACGGGTGACTGAAGATGAAGGCGTTGCGCGGTTCTGGGAAGGACTGGGCTTTGAAGATGGCAATCAACTCTTCTTACCGTTACGTGCCGGGGGTCGGCTGCCCGTGACGACTATGTCGCGACTGCTCCAATAGAATTCTCATGGAACTCTTAGCGATAAGGCCTAGTAAGCGATATCAGACGTGTTAAACTCGTGGTGACTAATAAATAGAAATGAGGTTAACACAGATGATTAAGCATTGGGGAAAAGCGGACACTGGGATGTTAATTGCATCCGTCTTACTATTAATGGTGATTTTCACATTTTTCGAAATTACCGCTAGTTTGACAGTCAGTGCGATTGCTTTTCCGATTAGTTTGATTGTGTTGATGGCGATTATGGAATACGCCGCAACGGAACTACGGCGCAAATAAGTGACTCGCAGCTAAATCGCAACCTAAATAGGCGCCCGTACTTGTCATTGACAAGTGCGGGCGCTTTTACTCGTAAAAAAGTTGTTAACGCATTGTGATTGGTTGTTTGTCGGGAGTTGTGGGTGGAATGTGACAGTTATTTGGATTGCTGTTCGTCAGCCGGTGATCTCCTTAGTCCGACTTCCGGGGCCGGCTGACAACGCTGGAACAGGGCGGACATCGATTTGAACTCACGCAGAAGACCACTGCGTAATTTCAAATACGAGTCTTCTTCTAGCCCGGGAACCCCACCCGGACAAGAAGAACTTCGCCCTTGAGCATTGTCCGCCGGCCCCTCCAGTCGGGAAGTCGCTCGAATGGCGGATGAACGGCCGCCCATCTGGGTACAATTGGCCATTGAATAATTAGGAGACAGGTCCTTCGAGCAAACTTTGAATTGGCAATAAAACTCATCTGGAATTTGCAGGTCAAGATTTTGTTGAACGGATCTAATCGAAACTGCCTTGTTGGTAGATGACAGGATTACTGATTTCAAAGCATTAACGACTAGTTCATATTCAGTCTGATTCGAAAACGTATCAAGTAAGGGATAATAATCTAGACACTCCTGTACTGACGGCACTAGACGATAGCCTAATGATTAAGAAAAAGTTTTAGACAAAACAAATCTGACAGTCAGATAACAGCTGTACGGTTTGATATGAATCAGTGATCAGTCTTTAAAAAAGTTGGGTCCGCACATGTCCGCCTTTCGAATACCATCCCCGGTTGGAAGGTGTTTCTGACAATGCTCAGCGTTTTTCAGAGTGTGAGGTTCAGACGGGTTGGGACTGAGGATTAGCCTAGCTAGAGCGTTAAGCGGTGAATTTCCGCTTGGCGTTCTGGCGTAGCTAACCGGAAGTCCCAGTCTGACCCGAACACGTTTTATCCATACTGCAGCTAACGTGGAAGACCAGTATTTAAGACGCGATTTGTCGGCTTAAATCTGTGTCCATCGCGTTCCAGCGTTGTCAGAAATGCCTGGAAGCCGGTGTAGGATGCATCTATCACAGAAAGTTTACGCCGATTTGCCCTATTTTCCAGCGGTTCTAAGCTGGCTGTACTTCAAAGGTCTACAGAATATTAAGACTTTCTTACCTTGTCAGCAACTGTACTATGCTGTACTATGTTGTTTAAACAAAGCAGTCGTCGGATTTCAAATGGAGGTGGGCCATGCAAATTGACCATGGGAGCAGGCAGCCGTATTATGCGCAGTTGGTAACCGGAATTGAACAAGATATCGCGCACGGGGTGTTGCAGCCCGGTGAACAGTTGCCGTCGGTGCGGGAGATGGCGCGCCAACATTTGCTCAATCCGAATACGGTCAGCAAGGCTTACAAGCAGTTGGAGGCGCAACAGATCATTCAGACGGTTCCAGGCAAGGGGACTTACGTGCAGGCCGCGGATCCAAGCTTGTTGCAAGCGGAATTGCGCGAGCGGTTCACACAAATCGTCAAGCTAGCGTATCAGAGTGGGGTCAGTATCGCTGAACTCCACGACTGGCTCGACAAAACGGGGGAAATGTTATGAGTTTAGTGATTAATCAGTTAAGCAAACAAATCGACCATCACCAGACGTTGAATGAGATTAGTTTTGAAATTGGCTTAGGACAAATCGTGGGCGTGGTCGGTCGTAATGGTGTCGGTAAGACGACGCTGTTTCGGACCATCAACGGTCAGTATCTCAGCGACAAGGGGACCGTCACAGTCGATGGTCAAAACGTGGCAACGCAACCAGCGTCTCGTACGCAGTTGTGCTTCATTGACCCACTGACGAATTTCTTCAAGGGCGCGACGATCAAACAAATTCAGTGGTACTACCAAGCCGCTTATCCGGCCTTTGATAATGCCAAATTTGAGCAATTACTCGACCGTTATCAGTTGACTTCTAAGCAAAAATTACGGCATTTCTCAAAGGGGACCTTTGGCTTATTTACCATTATTCTCAGCGTGGCGACGCAAGCATCATACCTCTTTCTCGATGAACCGCTAGATGGTTTGGACGTCCTGATTCGCAAGAATATTCTGGGCATCTTGATTGATGAAGTCGCAACCGGCGAGCGGTCGATCGTGATTGCGTCGCATAACTTGGTCGAACTAGAAGGCGTGATCGACCGGGCATTGATGTTGAAGCATGGGCAAATCGTCAACGATTATCAGTTGGAATCGATGCGGCATAATGCGCGCAAAGTTCAACTGGTCTACCGTGATAAGCAGATTCCAGCGGTGATCAAGCAGTTGGGACACATCGTCCACGTGTCAGGGCGGGTAATCGTCGTTGTTTTCGAGAATTTCGACGAAGCGCTCCAGACGCAATTGGCCGCGACTGAGCCAGTCTTTCAAGAAGAGTTACCACTCTCATTGGCTGACTTGTTCATGGCGAATTTGACGGACGAAGCGGATTTTGAATTATTATCTTAGGGGGCGGGGATATGACCAAACGAACATTATGGCAGTTGTTGTGGCGGCACTATCGCGTCATTGTATTGACAGGAATAGTGGCTTTATTGCTGGCTGGTATTAAGGAAGGTTATAGTATCGTGTAGCGTCCGTCCTTATACATTGCGGTGAATGAGACCAGTTTTACATTGACCAGTGCGAACGGTATTCGAATGGGGCTGGTCGTCAGTATTTTAGTCAGCCTAGTCATAGGCGTCGTGCTATTTTTGAATGATAATTTTACAAACTTTGATCAGTATTTATTTAGCTTGCCGGTTCCGCGGCGCCAGATCTATCGCCGCAAAATCGGACTCCTGATTGGGACGGTGGTGAGTGCGTACGTCTTGGCCGAAGCGATTTATGGCCTGATTACTTGGCGGGTGCTGGTCAATCGGCATGTTGGGGTGAACTGGGTTGGCTCGATCTATGAGGAAGTTGAAATTCTAGCACTAATTATCACGCTAAGCCTAGTCGCGGCCACGTTTGGCTTGTGGGTCGGCCGCGTCTTTGCAAGTGCCCTGGCGACGTTCGTCTTCACTTGCAGTCTGCCGTTTGCCTACGATGGCTTGATCAACATTGTGGCTGGAGTGACTGGTCAGACTTATCGCCAAGCGGATATTTTAGGGACGTTGTCGAGTCAGCACCCCAGCGGTCTGTTAATTGTCCTGGTGATTTGTGGCGTCATTAGTGGGAGCCTCTACTGGCTCAACCAATGGGCGTTTGACCACTTATCATTAGAAAATGGGCAGGACTTTTTCCGTTTCCCACAATTGCGCGGCGCTGTTCTGAGTTTTTCAATCGGCTATTTGATTATTGCAATCAGCTGCTCACAATTTGGTGCTGGGATTGTTGGCTTACTGACCGACCATTATAAACCGCAATTACCGCTAGTTACTTTTATTCTATTGACGATTGCGGTCGCTTACCTCACCTGGAGTCTGGGGCGTTGGTTCTTATATCGACCGGATCGGTTCCGGGATGCTTGGACGTTCAAGAAGCTGGCGTAACAATTGAATCAGTTTGAACCTAAAACGTGCCCACTGAAGTGAAATGACTTCGGTGGGCACGTTTATTAGCGGCAATTTGAATTCTATTGGGTCTATTATCAGTGACCTGAATGAGTTATCTTATGAAGTTAGCGAATCTTATCTAAACGCTTGGCGACGGTCTTGATATTGAGCAAGTCCCAGTCTTCCAAGTTATGTGAAATCGAATTATGACCCCATGTCCCGCAACCGAGTGTTAGGGAAGGCGCCACGTTGTCGTACTTGTAACCGATCGCCCCTTGTGAGGATGGGACGTTGATTAACGCCCGGCAAGCGGTCATTTCCAAGGCAAACTTGTTCATGACGGCTTCGTCAGTCGTGTGCAAGGCGGCCGTGTGACCCAAGCCACCCAGTGACAGACTGCGTTTCATCAAGTTGAAACCCGTCTCAGTATCTTTGGCATGTACGACCGCGAGTACTGGCGATAACTTCTCACGCGATAAGACTTGGTCGCCACCGATGCTTGGTAGTTCAACGGCTAAGACCTTGGTGTCGGTAGGAACGTCGAAACCGGCCCATTGTGCGATCTGCCATGGTGTTTGCCCAGCAACCTTTGGATCAACGGCCTGCTTATCGAGGTTCATGACGGTTGCTTCTAAGGCCTTAAAATTGTCAGGACCAACGAAATAGACGCCCTGTTGACTGAGTTCGGTCTTGACCTGGTCATAGATCTGGTCGGCCACGATAAGGTTCGATTCGGACGCACAAATCATGCCGTTATCAAACGACTTGGACGTGACGACATCACTAACGGCTTGATGCACGTCAGCGGTCTGTTCGATAAAGCAGGGCACGTTGCCGGGACCAACGCCGAGCGCAGGCTTGCCGGTGGAGTACGCCGTTTTGACCATGCCGGCACCCCCGGTTGCAATAATCGTTGCCACACCAGGGTGGTTCATTAAGGTGTTAGTTGCTTCCAGACTAGGCGTTTTGATCCATTGAATCCAATCTTTGGGTGCGCCCGCGGCAACCGCAGCGTCACGGATGATTTTACCAGTTTCGACACATGATTTTTGCGCAAACGGGTGGAAGCCGAAAATAATCGGATTACGAGTCTTTAAGGCCAGCATCGCGTTGAAGATGACGGTCGACGTGGGGTTAGTGACTGGGGTAACGCCGGCGATAATACCAACTGGCTCAGCCACTTTCATGACGCCACTGACCGGATCGTCGTTAATGATGCCAACGGTCTTATCATCCTTGATGTAATCGTAAATGTGTTTGGCCGCGAAATCATTCTTGGCGACCTTATCGCGATAATTTCCCCGTCCGGTCTCCTCAACTGCCATGGCAGCTAACATGCCACGAGCTGCGTGGGCTGCGCGAGCCATGGCGGCCACGGCTTGGTCAGCTTGTTCTTGGTTCATCACTTCTAGCCGAGTGGCGGCTAACGAGGCGTTCAAGACTAACCGATCAATCGATTGTGACACGGTGGTGTGTTCATCAATTTCTTTCAACATTAACGGTTCCCCCTATGCAAAAACCAATTTGTTGTTTCCTTCACAACCATTATTATAAAACCTTTTTCACAAATGTAAATAGCTGATTTGAGATTTCATAATTTAGTCTTTAATTGTTAATATTGCTGTGTTCAAGGCGTTTGATAATGTAAATAAATCGGATGCTTACATTTTATAATTATTAATGGTTGTTATTTCTGTCACAAAATCCCAAACCTTGATTTTACAGCTAATTTTGACAGGGGTTCCGACATTGGGAAATGATTTAAAAATCGATGGAAGGGTTTACAATTCGATAGGTATCAAAAAGACGGCAATTTACCGGCAATCGTTGGTTAAGAAATATGCCAAATCGGTTATCACTCCTATCTAAAATGTGCTAAAATGAATGTGATTCAAAAATCGTATCTCTTAATTAACCTAGGAGGGTTATTTTATGTCATTTGTAAATGCTGTTGATATGACACAAGACGCATACAAGAACCATTATGCTATTGGTGCGTTCAACACAAACAACCTTGAATGGACTCGTTGCATCTTGAAGGGTGCTCAAGACACTAACACCCCAGTTATTATCCAAGTTTCAATGGGTGCTGCTAAGTACATGGGTGGCTACAAGCTCGTTATGGACTTAGTTGCTGATGAAATGGAAAGCATGAACATCACTGTTCCTGTTGTTATGCACTTAGACCACGGTAACTACGAAGCTGCCAAGGAATGTATCGAAGTTGGTTACTCATCAGTTATGTTTGATGGCCATGACTTACCATTTGCCGAAAACTTAGAAAAGACTAAGGAAATCGTCAAATTAGCTCATGCTAAGGGCATCTCTGTTGAAGCCGAAGTTGGTTCAATTGGTGGTGAAGAAGACGGTATCATCGGTGAAGGTGAATTAGCTGATGTTGAAGAAGCTAAGACTTTAGCTGACACTGGTATCGACATCTTAGCCGCTGGGATTGGTAACATCCACGGCAAGTACCCAGAAAACTGGACTGGCTTACACTTCGATCGTCTTCAAGAAATCTCAGAAGCCGTTAAGATGCCATTGGTACTTCACGGTGGTTCTGGTATTCCTAAGGACCAAATCGTTAAGGCTGTTGAATTGGGTATTAGCAAGGTTAACGTTAACACCGAAAACCAAGTTGCTTTTGCCAATGCAACTCGTGCTTACATCGAATCTGGCGCAGACCAAATCGGTAAAGGCTACGATCCTCGTAAGTTATTGGCACCTGGTAAGAAAGCCATCGTTGATGTTGTTACATCACGTATTGGCTGGTTCAAGACTCCAGCTGTTAAATAATTGGATTTTTGATTCAGAAAGAGTCGACTCTTCGGAG